>JAPSIJ010000302.1 GCA_031178805.1 Cellulomonas sp.
GTGGCCACCGCCGCGGTGTTCTTCCTGCTGCTGAACGGCAACACCGGCGCGGTGAACCAGTTCCTGCGGATCTTCGGCATCGAGGGGCCGCAGTGGCTCGTCGACCCGGCGTGGATCAAGCCGTCCATCGTGCTGATGACCCTGTGGGGCGTCAGCGGCACGATGGTGATCTTCCTCGCCGCGCTGAAGAACGTCCCCCGCGAGCTCTACGAGGTCGCCGAGCTGGACGGCGCGGGCACCTGGCAGCGGTTCCGGAACATCACGCTGCCGATGATCTCCAGCGCGATCTTCTTCAACGTCATCGTGCTGTCGATCGCCGCGTTCCAGGTCTTCGACCAGGCGTACCTGCTGTTCTGGCGCGACCAGTCGAACGCGTCCCCCGAGGCGTCGCTGTTCTACGCGATCTACCTGTTCCAGCAGGCGTTCCGGCAGTTCAACTTCGGGTTCGCCGCCGCGATGGCCTGGCTGCTGTTCGTCATCATCATGATCATCACGGCCATCCAGATGAAGTTCGGCAACCGCTTCGTCTACTACGAGGGAGGCCGGGACTGATGGCCGTCACCACCGGAGCCGGCACCCCGCTGCGGCAGGTCCCCGGCGTCCCCGAGGAGCTCACCGGGCAGGGCGGGCCCGCCGACCCGCCGCGGCCGGCGCCCAGCACCTCCCGGCCCGCGGGCCGCACCGGCCGCCGCGTGCGCCGGGGCGTGGTCCTCGCGCTGCTCGTCCTGATGTGCGGGGTGTTCCTGTACCCGTTCGCGTGGCTGCTCGCCGCGAGCCTGAAGGACCGCGGGCAGGTCTTCGACAACTCCCTGTGGCCGAGCTCGTTCACCTGGAGCAACTACGTCGACGTCTGGCAGGAGCTCCCGCTGGGCAGCTGGATGCTCAACAGCATCGGCATCGCCGTCCTCGCCGCGGTGAGCGTGGCGGTGTCCAGCTCGCTGGTCGCGTGGGGCTTCGCGCACTTCCGGTTCCCGCTGCGCGGGTTCCTGTTCGGGCTGGTGCTCGCCACGATGATGCTGCCGGGCGCGGTCACGATGATCCCGATCTACCTGATCTGGAAGGAGCTCGGGGCCCTCGGCACCTGGATCCCGCTGTTCGGCGCCAACCTGTTCGGCTCGGCCTTCTACATCTTCCTGCAGCGGCAGTTCTACCTCGGCCTGCCGCGCGAGCTGTCCGAGGCCGCCCGCATCGACGGCGCGAACCACTGGACGACCTACTGGCGGATCATCTTCCCGCTCTCCCTGCCCTCGTTCATCATCGTGCTGCTGTTCGAGTTCCAGGCGTCCTGGAACAACCTGCAGGCCGCGCTGATCTACCTGAACGCCGGCAGCCCCGAGGACTTCACCGCCCCGCTCGGCATCGCCTACGCGATGACCAAGTACAGCCCCACGGCCGGCGGTCAGGGCGACTACCAGTACGTGATGGTCGCCTCCCTGCTCGTGACCCTGCCGATGCTCGCGCTGTTCGCCTTCGGGCAGCGCTACTTCATCGAGGGCGTCGCCACGACGGGCCGCCGGGGATGACCCCCGGCCCGTCCTCCGCACCACCCACCACACCCCCCACGAAGGGACCGACCATGAGGAAGACGCACCGCGCCGCGGTCGCGCTGCTGCCGATCACCGCGCTCGCGCTCGCCGCGTGCAGCTCGGGCGGCGGCGACGAGGGCGGCGGCGAGGCGACCGACTTCAGCGCCGAGGCCACCGGCACGCTGAACGCCTGGGGCTTCGAGAACGCGGACGACGTGGGCCAGGCCCGCCTGGACTTCGCCGCCGAGCAGCTGCCGGACGTGGACGTCGAGATCGACGCCACCGCGTTCGACGCGCAGAAGTTCACCACCCGGATCGCCGGCGGCGACGTGCCCGACGTCGTGCAGATGGACCGCCGGTACGTCACCACGTACGCCGCGCAGGACCTGATCCTGCCGCTGGACGCCTGCTACGCCGCCCACGACGTGGAGCCGGACGAGCAGTTCTACCCGTCGGTCGTGGACGACGTGCGCTACGAGGACGCCGTGTGGGGCGTCCCGCAGTTCTTCCAGCCCGTCGCCATCATGCTGAACACGCGCGTGATGGACGCCGCCGGCGTCACGCCCGAGCAGATCGACACCTCGCAGCCGGACGTGCTGCTCGACGCGATCTCGACGATGTACGCCGAGAGCGGCGGCGTGCCCACGACGCTCGGCTTCGACCCCGTGGCCACCGGCCAGGGCGGGCTGTGGATCCTCGGGCAGGGCGGCCAGCTCATCGACGAGGAGGGCCGGCCCACGCTGGACGACCCGTCGAACCTCGCCGGCCTGGAGCTGCTCAAGCAGATCTCCGACGCCCAGGGCGGCTTCGCCGAGGTGAAGTCGTTCACCGACTCCTTCGACACCTTCGGCGACAACAACCAGTTCGTCACCGACCAGGTCGGCGCGCAGGTCGTGGCCCAGTGGTACCCGAACGTGCTCAGCGCCTACGTCGACCAGGTCGACGTCGCCGCGGTGCCGTTCCTCGACCAGGACGGCCAGCCGTTCTCCGTCGCCTCCGGCCAGGCGTTCGTCATCCCCGCGGGCGCCGAGAACCCGGACGCCGCCTGCGCCTGGATGATCGAGCTCACCTCGCAGGACGCCTGGCTCGCCGCCGGGCAGGCCCGCGCCGACACCATCGAGGCCGACGGCGGCCTGAACACCGGCCTGTTCACCGGCTCCCCCGCCGCCGACGAGGCCGTCCGCGAGCAGTTCGTCACCGAGACCGGCGACGCCGGCTTCGACCAGGTGATCTCGACGTTCTACGACGTCGCCGGCGCCGGCAAGACCTTCGGGTCCTCCCCCGCGGGCCAGGACATCCAGAACGAGCTGAACAACGCCATCACCGCGGCGCTGCTCGGCGACAAGACGCCCGAGGAGGCGCTGGCGGACGCGCAGACCGCCGCGATGCGGGCGTACGACAACGTGACGGGCGGCTGACCGGCCCGCACGCGCAGCACCACGACGGGGTCCCGCCGCACCGGCGGGGCCCCGTCGTGCGTGCGGGGGCCCGTGCGTGGGGCGGGTCCGGGCGCGCGGCGGGCCCGTGCGCCCGGCGGGTCCGGGTCAGCGGTGGCCGGCGAAGAACTCCCGCAGCACCGTCGCGCACTCCTCCTCGCGGACGCCGCCGACCACCTCGACCCGGTGGTTCAGCCGCGAGTCGCGCACCACGTCCCACTGCGACCCGCACGCGCCGGCCTTCGGGTCCCACGCGCCGAGCACCAGGCGGGGCACGCGCGCCAGCACCGTCGCCCCCGCGCACATCAGGCACGGCTCCAGGGTGACCACGAGGGTGCAGTCGTCCAGCCGCCACCGGCCCAGCGCCGCGGACGCCGCCCGCAGCGCGAGCACCTCGGCGTGCGCGGTGGGGTCCGCGTCGGCCTCCCGGCGGTTGCGGCCCGCGCCGACCACGGCGCCGTCGGGGCCGAGGACGACCGCCCCGACCGGGACGTCCCCGGTGGCGGCGCAGCCGGCCGCCTCGGTCAGGGCCAGGCCCATGGCGGTGAGGTCGTCGGGGCGCGCGAACATGGCGCCATCCTCCCGCACGGTAGGTTGTCCCCATGCGCCTGCACGTCGCCGACCACCCGCTCGTCGCCCACAAGCTGTCGGTGCTCCGGAACAAGGAGACGTCGTCCCCGACGTTCCGCAAGCTCGTCGACGAGCTGGTGACCCTCCT
>JAPSIJ010000303.1 GCA_031178805.1 Cellulomonas sp.
GCGCTGGTGATGGCGACGCTCGGCGTCGGGCCGCTGGTCTACGTGCTGGCGCTCGTGACGCTGTCGGTCAACCGGTTCCTGCTGTCCGCCCTGTCCGCGTCGCTGCCGCGGGTCGTCGCCGGCCCGCTGCTGCTGACGGCCAACTCCATCACCCCGACCCTCGGCACGGTCGCCGCCGGCATCGGAGCCGGGACCGGCCTGCTGCTCGGCCTGGTGCTGCCCGACGGCCGCGGGAAGGACGTCGCGGCGCTGGTGGTCGCCGCCGCCCTGATGACCGCGGCGGCGCTGCTGGCGACCCGGCTGGACCGGGACCGGCTCGGCCCGGAGGCCCGCGCGGACGCCACCGCGGTGCGGCACGCGCTCTCGGCGCTCGCGCACGGGCTCGGGGACGGGGCGCGGTACCTCGTCCGCCGCGGCACGCCGGGGCGGGCGCTCGCCGTGATGGCCGTGCACCGGTTCCTCTACGGGGCGGTGTTCATCGCGAGCATCCTGATCTCGCGCAACCTGCTGGCGGACCCGGCGGACGCCCGTGCCGGGCTGGTCATGTTCGGCACGGTGGCGGCGGTGACCGGGGCCGGCTTCGGGCTGGCCATCGTGGTCACCCCCGTGGTGTCCCCGCTGATCGGGCCGCACCGGTGGATCGTCGTCTGCCTGGTGACGGCGGCCGCCACGCAGCTGCTGCTCGCCGTCACCGTCGCGCTGCCCGCCGTGCTCGCCGGCTCGCTGGTGCTCGGCCTCGCCGCCCAGGGCGCGAAGATCGCGGTCGACACCATCGTGCAGCGGGACACCGCCGACCGGTTCCGCGGCCGGGCGTTCGCCCTGTACGACGTGCTCTACAACGCGGCGTTCGTCGCGGCGGCGGCGCTGGCCGCGGTGGCCCTGCCGGACACCGGCTGGTCCCGCGGCGTGTTCGTCGCGCTGGCGCTGGCCTACCTGGCGACCGCGCTGACGTACCGCACCCGCGCCACCGAGCCGGCGGAGGTCGCGCTCCCCGCCTGACGCCGGGTCAGCGCGGCTGCTCGGCCCACCAGGCGAGCAGCGCCTCGCGGGCCGCGTCCTCGCCGAGCGGGCCGTGCTCCATCCGCAGCTCCAGCAGGTACCGGTACGCCGCGCCCACCTGCCGGCCGGGGCCGATGCCGAGGACGGCCATGATCTGGGTGCCGTCCAGGTCGGGGCGGACCGCCGCCAGCTCCTCGGCCTCCTGCAGCCGGGCGATCCGCTCCTCCAGGTCGTCGTACGCCTGGGACAGCCGGCGCGCCTTGCGCTGGTTCCGGGTCGTGCAGTCGGACCGGGTCAGCCGGTGCAGCCGCTCCAGCAGCGGGCCGGCGTCGGTGACGTAGCGGCGCACGGCCGAGTCCGTCCACGCGCCCTCGCCGTAGCCGTGGAACCGCAGGTGCAGCTCCGTCAGCCGGGCCACGGCCTGCACCGTCGCCTTGTCGAAGTGCAGGGCGCGCAGCCGCTTGGCCACCAGCTTGGCGCCGACGACCTCGTGGTGGTGGAAGCTCACGCCGCCCCCGGCCTCGAACCGGCGCGTGGCGGGCTTGCCGATGTCGTGCAGCAGCGCGGCGAGCCGCAGCACCAGGTCCGGGCCGGGCACCGGGCCGTCCGGACCGGTCTCCAGGGCGATCGCCTTGTCCAGCACGGTGAGCGAGTGCTCGTAGACGTCCTTGTGCCGGTGGTGCTCGTCGATCTCCAGGCGCAGCGCGGGCAGCTCGGGCAGCACGTGCTCGGCCAGGCCGGTGTCCACGAGCACCCGCAGGCCGGCCCGCGGACCCGGCGACAGCAGCAGCTTCACCAGCTCGTCGCGCACGCGCTCGGCGGACACGATCGAGAGCCGGTCCGCCATGTCCGTGGCGGCGGCCGTCGCGGCGTCGTCCACCCGGAAGCCGAGCTGGGCCGCGAACCGCGCCGCCCGCATCATCCGCAGCGGGTCGTCGTCGAACGACTGGCGCGGGTCGACCGGCGTCCGCAGCACGCCGCGGGCCAGGTCGCGCAGCCCGTCGAACGGGTCCACGAAGGTCAGGGCGGGGAGCCGGATGGCCATGGAGTTGACCGTGAAGTCGCGGCGCGACAGGTCCCCCTCGAGGGTGTCGCCGAACGCGACCTCGGGCTTCCGGGAGGTCGGGTCGTACGCGTCCGTGCGGTAGGTGGTCACCTCGACCACCACGTCCGCCGAGCCCCGGCGGGCGTGCCGCCGCGCGCCGATGGTGCCGAACGCCCGGCCGATGTCCCAGTGCGCGTCGCCCCAGGCGGCCAGGATCGCCTCGGTCTCGTCCGGGGTGGCGGACGTGGTGAAGTCGAGGTCCGCGGAGGCCCGGCCGAGGAAGGCGTCCCGCACCGGGCCGCCGACGAGCGCGAGCTCGTGGCCCGCGCGCGCGAACAGCTCCCCGAGCTCCAGCGCCGCGGGGGCGAGACCGGTGATCACGCCCAGCGCCCGCTTCTGCAGGGCCAGCAGCGCCTCGGCGTCGACCGTGCCCGCCGCGTCGGGAGCGGGGGCGCCGGCGGGGTCGCCGGCGGCGGGGCGGGGGGTCAGGTCGTCGGACGGCACGACGACCAAGCCTGCCAGATCCGCCCACCGGCCCGCGTCGCGCCTGCACAGGTCCTGCACCGCGGTTCGGGCCGGGGGCAGGGGCGGAGTCGTTACAGTGGCCTGCATGCCTGAGCCCGCGCGCGCCCTGCCACCGGAGGGTGTCCCCGCGCCCCCGGGCGGCCACGCGCTGCGGATCGACCCCCGGACCCCCCGGTCCCGGCACCCGCACCTGCCCGTCGTGGAGGAGACCTCCGCCGGCGGCCTGGTCGTCCGGCGCGACGACGGCGTGCACGTCGCCGCGGTGATCGCGCGGCGCAACCGGGCCGGCCGGCTCGAGTGGTGCCTGCCCAAGGGGCACCTCGAGGGCGAGGAGACGCCCGAGCAGGCGGCCGTCCGCGAGATCGCGGAGGAGACCGGCATCGTCGGGCGGATCGTGCGCCGGCTCGGCGTCATCGACTACTGGTTCACCGGCGACGACCGGCGGGTGCACAAGATGGTGCACCACTACCTGCTGGGCGCGGTCGGCGGCGAGCTCACCGTCGAGGGCGACCCGGACGGCGAGGCGGAGGACGTGGCGTGGGTCCCGGTGCTCGACCTGCCCGGCCGCCTGGCGTACCCGAACGAGCGACGACTGGCCGAGGCCGCGCACGCGGTCCTCGTCGGCGAGGCATGAGGCTGCGCGGCACGGCGGTGCGGGCTCGGGCGGTCGCGGTGGCGGCGCTGGGCGCGCTCGCGCTCACCGGGGCGGCGCCCGCGCTCGCGGCGACGCCGGCCGCGGGCGCCCCCGCGTCCGTGGTCGCGCCCGCCGCCCCGTCGACCGAGGACCTGCCGGTCACGGTCGCCACCACGCAGGTCGCCCCGCAGGTGCTCGAGCCGGGCGAGGACCTCACCGTCACGGCCACGCTGCGCAACGACGGCGAGGAGGTCGTCGAGCAGCCGCGGGCGTCCGTGCGGATCTACCGGTACCGGATGACCTCCCGCGACGAGCTCGCGACCTGGGCGGAGGCGGGCACGTCCAGCCCGATCGGCGACGTCGCCGCCACCACCGTCCTCGACGCGCCGCTGCCGCCCGGGGCCAGCACCACCGTGCAGATCACCGTGCCCGCCGACGACGTCGGCCTGCTGCGCACGGACGACGCGTGGG
>JAPSIJ010000304.1 GCA_031178805.1 Cellulomonas sp.
GCCCCGGCCCGCGGGACGGCCTGATGACCGGCCTGGTCGGCCGGACGGGCTGGCCGGTCGGGCCGGTGCGGATCGCCATCGAGGTGACCGTCGTCGCGGTCGGCTGGCTGCTCGGCGGCACGGTCGGCTTCGCCACCCTCGCGTACGCCCTCGGCATCGGGCCGCTGATCCACTGGCTGCTGCCGCGGCTGACGGTGCCGGTGCCGCCCGCGGTGGCCGCGGCGGAGCCGGCCGAGCCGGGGGAGGGCCGCTAGCACGCCGCAGGGCCGGGCCGCAGCACCCCGCGAGGGGCGCCGCGACCCGGCCCTGCGGTCGGCTCAGCGGGAGGCGGGCGAGCTCTTCGCCGTCTCCGCCGGGTCGGTGATCACGGAGTCGCCGAGCACCTCGTCGATGCGCGTCATCAGCTCGGCGGGGATCTCCACCCCGGACGCCTTGACGTTCTCGGTGACCTGCTCGGGGCGCGAGGCCCCGATGATCGCCGCGGCGACGTTCTGGTTCTGCAGCACCCACGCCACCGCGAGCTGCGCGAGCGACAGCCCGAGCTCCTGCGCGACGGGGGTGAGGTCCTGCACGCGCTGCAGCACGTCCGGCTGGTCCAGGAAGCGCTTGATCATGGTCGCGCCGCCCTTGGAGTCCGTGGCGCGCGAGCCCTCGGGCAGCGGCTGGCCCGGCTTGTACTTGCCGGTGAGCACGCCCTGCGCGATGGGGGACCAGACGATCTGCGAGACGCCGAGCTCCTCGGAGGCGGGGACGACCTCGCCCTCGATGACCCGCCACAGCGCGGAGTACTGCGGCTGGTTGGACACGAGCTGGAAGCCGAGCTCCTGCGCCAGCGCGTGGCCGGCGCGGATCTGGTCCGCGGTCCACTCGCTCACGCCGATGTAGAGCGCCTTGCCGGAGCGGACGACGTCGGCGAACGCCTGCATCGTCTCCTCGAGCGGCGTCTCGTGGTCGTAGCGGTGCGCCTGGTACAGGTCGACGTAGTCGGTCTGCAGGCGCTGCAGGGAGCCGTCGATGGACTCCATGATGTGCTTGCGGGACAGCCCGGAGTCGTTCGGGCCCTTGGGGCCGGTGGGCCAGTAGACCTTCGTGAAGATCTCGAGGGACTGCCGGCGCTCGCCCTTGAGGGCCTCGCCGAGCACCTCCTCGGCGACCGTGTTCGCGTAGACGTCCGCGGTGTCGAAGGACGTGATGCCGCTGTCGAGCGCGGCCCGGACGCAGGCGGTCGCGGCGTCGTTCTCGACCTGCGAGCCGTGCGTGAGCCAGTTGCCGTAGGTGATCTCGGAGATCTTCAGGCCGGAGCGGCCCAGGTGGCGGTAGTTGACCATGGCACCAGCCTAAGCACCGCCGGGCGACGCGCCCGTCGGGCGGTCAGCCGCGGGTCACTCGGGGTACTGGCCGTGCTTGACCTGCGGCTTCGGCAGCCGCGCCCGGCGGATCTGGAACACCCGGGTGATCGCGTACATCATCAGGCCGCGCTGGATGGCGTCCTCGCCGAACTTGGCGATCAGCCGCTTGCGCAGCCGGCGCCACATGATGACGACGTCCACCACCATCGCGATGATGAAGACGTACAGCACGACCAGCCCGAGGAACGCGAGCTCGGCGCTGATGCCGGTGAGCAGCATGTTGAGCAGCAGCATGACGATGGCCACCGGCAGGAACAGCTCGCCGAGGCTCCACCGGGCGTCCACGTACTGCCGCACGTACCGGCGCACCGGGCCCTTGTCCTTGGCCGGCAGGTAGCGCTCGTCGCCGGTCTGCATCGCCGCGTACTGCTTGTCGCGCTCGGCGCGCTGGGCGGCGCGGGCCTCCTTGGCGGCGGCCTTGCGGTCCGCGGGCACCAGCGGGCGGCGGTTGGCGGCCTCGGCCACCTTCCGCTTCGGCGTCGCCCGGCCCTTGCCGGTCCCGGGCGCCTCGACCGGGCCGAGGGGCTCCTCGGTCACGGGCTGCGCCACCGCGGCCGGGGTACCGGTGCTGTCCTTGCTGCGTCCGAACACCCCTCCAGGGTAGTCGAGTAGCGTGGCGGTCCGTGACAGAGCCCACGCCCCGCACCCCGTCCTCCGCCGACGTCGCCGACCTGCGCGCCCGCGTGCAGCAGGCCTTCGCCGGCGTCCGCGCCGACCTCGAGGCGCTGGTGCGCGTCCCGAGCGTCTCGAACGCGGACTTCGACCAGGCGCACGTGGCCGCCAGCGCCGAGCACGTCGCCCGCCTGCTCGGCGAGGCCGGCCTGCCCGAGGTCCAGGTGCTGTCGGTCGAGCGCCCCGACGGCACGCCCGGCGCGCCCGCCGTGGTGGCCCGCCGCCCCGCGCCCGCCGGCGCCCCGACCGTGCTGCTGTACGCGCACCACGACGTGCAGCCGCCCGGCGCCCGCGAGGACTGGGCCACCGACCCCTTCGAGCCCACCGAGCGCGACGGCCGCCTGTACGGCCGCGGCGCCGCGGACGACAAGGCGGGCGTGGTCGCCCACCTCGGCGCGCTGCGGGTGCTCGGCGACGAGCTGGGCGTCGGCGTCACGGTGTTCGTCGAGGGCGAGGAGGAGGTCGGCTCGCCGTCCTTCACCCGGTTCCTGCACACCTACCGCGACCTGCTCGCGGCGGACGTCATCGTGGTCGCGGACTCCTCGAACTGGAAGATCGGCGTGCCCGGCCTGACCACCTCGCTGCGCGGCCTGGTCGACCTCGAGGTCGAGGTCGCGGTGCTCGACCACGCGGTGCACTCCGGCATGTTCGGCGGCCCGGTGCTCGACGCCGTCACGCTGCTGTCCCGCCTGATCGCCACGCTGCACGACGACGCGGGGGACGTGGCCGTCGCCGGCCTGGTGACCGCCGCCGACCCGACGGTCGACTACGACGAGGCGGCGTTCCGCGCCGACGCCAGCGTGCTGGACGGCGTGACCCTCGCCGGCACCGGCCCGCTGACCGCGCGGCTGTGGACCCGGCCGACCATCGCCGTCATCGGCCTGGACGCGCCGCGGGTCGCCACCGCGTCGAACACCATCACCCCGCGCGCCACCGCCAAGCTGTCGATGCGGATCGCGCCGGGCCAGGACCCGGCCGCCGCGCTGGCCGCCCTGCGCGCGCACCTGGAGCAGCACGCGCCGTTCGGCGCCCGCGTCACGGTGCGCGACGGGGAGCTCGGCAAGCCGTTCCAGGCGCCCGCCGACTCCCCGGCGATGCAGGCCGCCCGCGCGGCGTTCGCCGACGCCTGGGGCACCGAGCCGGTGGACATCGGCATCGGCGGGTCGATCCCGTTCATCGCCGACCTGCTCGAGGTCTACCCGGACGCCGCGATCCTGGTGACCGGCGTCGAGGACCCGGACTCGCGGGCGCACGGCGCGAACGAGTCCGTGCACCTGGGCGAGCTGGAGAAGGTCGTGCTCGCCGAGGCGCTGCTGCTGGCCCGCCTGGCCTGAGCCGCCACGGGCCGCGGTCCCGGTCCCCGCGCGGGGACCGGGACGGCGGCCGGGTGGTCAGCAGCCGGGTCGGCGGCCGGTCAGTGGCCCGGCAGGGCGAGCATCTGGTCCAGGGCGACCCGGGCCCAGTGCGCGTCGTCGGCGTCGACGACGATCCGGTTCACCACGCGGCCGTCGCGCAGCGACTCCATCGCCCACACCAGGTGCGGCAGGTCGATCCGGTTCATGGTCGAGCAGAAGCAGACCG
>JAPSIJ010000305.1 GCA_031178805.1 Cellulomonas sp.
GCGGCGGTCTACGGTGGCGGCGCGCGAAGCGCTTCGACACCGGCACGGCCGCCGGTGCCGCGACCGGCCGTCGAGGAGGAGGGCACGTGGTGGTCACCATGCAGGACGTCGCACGGCGCGCCGGCGTCGCCCTCTCCACCGTCTCGGCCGCCCTCACCGGCGCCCGGCCGGTCTCGGTCGCCACCCGCGCCCGGGTGCAGGCGGCCGCCGCCGACCTCGGCTACCGGCCCAACGCCCTGGCCCGCGGGCTGGCCAGCCGTCGCAGCCACGTGCTCGCGCTGACCCACCCGGTCGGCGCCGCCGGCCTGAGCCGGACGTCCGCCGAGTTCGTGATGGGTGCGGCGGGCGCCGCCCAGGAGCGGGGCTACCAGCTCGTGCTCTGGCCGTTCGCCGCGGACGACGCCGAGGGGCTCGTGGACGTGGCCCGGCAGGGCCTGGCCGACGGGGTCATCGTCATGGAGGTGCACGCCGGCGACGAGCGCGTCCGCCGGCTGCGGGACGCGGGCGTGCCGGTCGCCCTGATCGGCCGCACCGACGTCCCCGCCGACGCGGACCTGCCCACCGTGGACATCGACTTCGCGGCCACGCTCGCCGGCGCGGTGGACCACCTCGCCGACCTCGGCCACCGCCGCGTCGCCTTCGTGAACCACGCGGCGCACCGGGTCGCCGAGGGGCACGGGCCCACCGTCCGCGCCGCCGCGGCGTTCGCGGCGGCGACCGCGGCGCGGGGCCTCGCCGGCGTGCAGGTGTGCGCGGAGGAGTCCGTCGCCGGCGGGCGGGCGGCGCTGACCGGGCTGCTGGACGGCCCGGGCCCGGCGCCCACCGCGGTGATCACGATGAACGAGGACGCGACGTTCGGCGTCGTCGCCGAGCTGGCCGCGCGCCGGCTCGCCGTCCCCGGGGCGCTGTCCGTGCTCGCGGTGGTGTCCTCGCCCGCGGTGGCCGGCCAGACGGTGCCGCCGCTGACCACCATGCACGCACCCGGCGACCGGCTCGGCCGGTCCGCCGTGGACGCGCTGCTCACCCTGCTCGACACCGGCGCCGCGCCGCCGGCCGAGCTCGTGCCCTGCGCCCTCGTGGACAGCGGCAGCACCGGACCCGCCCCGGCGGCCCGGCTCGCGGCCGCGGGCACCCCCTGAACCGATCGACCACGGGCGGGCGCCGACCGGCGCCCGCCGGACCAGCACAGCAGGAACTCGACGAGGAGGACGTGTGATGGCAGCTCGGAAGAAGGTCGTGGCGGGTGCCCTGGCGCTCGCCCTGCCGTTCGCCCTGGCGGCGTGCGGCGGCGACAGCGGCGGCGGCGGCGGGGAGGGCGGCGGCGACACGCTGACCGTCTGGCACTACGAGAACGAGGACTCCGCGATGGGCCAGGCGTGGGCCCGGGCCATCGAGATCTTCGAGGAGGAGAACCCCGACGTCGACGTCGTGGTGGAGAACCAGACCTTCGAGCAGATCCAGAAGAACGCGAAGATCTTCCTCACCGGCGACGACGTCCCGGACGTCATGGAGTACAACAAGGGCAACGCGACCGCGGGCCAGCTCGCGTCGCAGGGCCTGCTCACCCCGCTGACCGACGAGGCCTCCTCGCGCGGCTGGGACGAGACCCTCCCGGCGTCGATCCAGACCACGGCGATGTACGACGAGCAGGGCCTGATGGGCTCCGGCGACTGGTACGGCGTGCCCAACTACGGCGAGTTCGTCGGCGTCTACTACAACCAGGACATGCTCGACCAGTACGGCATCGCCGTGCCGACCACGTTCGACGAGTTCGAGGCCGCGCTGGCCACGTTCAAGGAGAACGGCGTCACCCCGCTGGCCGAGGCCGGCTCCGAGTACCCGATGGGCCAGCTCTGGTACGAGCTCGTGCTGCACTACGCCGACCGCGACCTGATCGACTCCTACCAGCTGTTCACCGAGGACGTGGACTTCTCCGACGAGGCGTTCGTCCAGGCCACGGAGAAGCTCGACGAGTGGATCAAGGCCGGCTACATCGCGCCCGACTCCGCCGCGCTGACCGCCGAGGACATGGGTGTCTCGTTCATCAACGGCACCTACCCGCTGATGGTCTCCGGCTCCTGGTGGTTCGGCCGCCTGGTCGAGGAGATCCCGTTCACCTGGGGCCAGACCCTGTTCCCGGAGAACACGATGCACCCGGGCTCGTCCGGCAACCTCTGGGTCGTCCCGGAGAACGCCGTGAACAAGGACCTCGCGTACGAGTTCATCGACATCACCCTGCGCCCCGAGGTGCAGGAGATCCTCGGCCAGGCCGGCGGGCTGCCCGTCGCGGGCGACTCCTCGACCATCACGGACGAGAAGACCAAGGAGATGACCGAGAACTTCGAGGCGATCCTCGACGAGGACGGCCTGGCGTACTACCCCGACTGGCCGGTCCCGGGCTACTACGACGTCGTGGTGAGCGAGCTGCAGTCGCTGATCAACCAGTCGAAGACCCCCGCCGAGGTGCTGGACGGCCTGTCCACCGCCTACGAGGACGGCAAGACGGACCTGCTCGAGGGCTGACGCCCCGCCCCACGCCCGGCCGGCGGCGGCCGCACCTGCGCCCCGCCCGGCCCCCCCCCCCCCCCCCCCCCCCCCCCCGGCCCGGGCCCCCGACCCTCGAGGAGATCCGCATGACCACCGTCGACCGCGCCGCACCGCGGGCGGCCCGCCGCCGCGGGCGCCGCTCGCGCGACTGGGTCGGGTACCTGCCCTACCTGCTGCCGGGCCTGATCGCGTTCACCGTCGTCATCCTCATCCCGTTCGGGATGAACATCTGGTACAGCCTGCACAAGTGGAAGGGCGGCAACGCGCCGCTGCGCTGGTACGGGCTGGGCAACTACACCGACCTGCTCGCCGACGAGCAGTTCTGGACGTCGTTCCGGAACTCGATCGCCATGATCATCGCGATGGTGGTGGTGCCGACCCTGCTCGGCCTGCTGCTGGCGACCACGCTGTTCGACGTGCTCGGCAAGCGGTTCGGCCCCCGCGTCGCCTCCGTGCTGCGCGCCACGTACTACCTGCCGCAGATCCTGCCCGTGGCCGTCGCCGGCGTGCTGTGGAACTGGATCCTCAACTCCCAGACCGGCGCGGTGAACGTCATCCTGCGGGAGATCGGCGTCGCGAACCCGCCGAACTGGCTGGGCTCGACCGACACCGCCCTGCCGACCGTGATGCTCGTGCTGATCTGGATCCAGATCGGCTACCCGGTCGTCATCTTCATGTCCGCCCTGCAGCGGGTCGACCCCGAGCTGTACGAGGCCGCCGAGCTGGACGGCGCGGGCTGGTGGCACCGGTTCCGCGCGATCACCATCCCGCAGATCAAGCCCGAGACGTTCGTCATCACCCTGACCTGCACGGTGGCCGCGCTCAAGGTGTTCGGCCCCATCTACGTGCTCACCCGCGGCGGGCCCGAGGCCTCGACCCTGGTGCCGAGCTACTACTCGTACCTGAACTTCTTCGACAAGTCCAAGGTCGGCTACGGGGCCGCGATCGCGAACGTCCTGACGCTCCTGATCATCGGCGTCGCCGTCGTCATCATGGTGCTGCAGGCCCGCAGCGCCCGCCGTGAGGAGGAGGGTCGCTGATGGCCACCCCGATCGAGACGCTGCCGCCCCGCGAGGTCGGCTCCGCCGCGCCGCCGGCGCCCCGCCGCACGA
>JAPSIJ010000306.1 GCA_031178805.1 Cellulomonas sp.
TGACCAGCCCGTCCTTGCCCGGCAGCGTGCCGTGCCCGGCCCAGAGCACCTCGCCGGCGGCGGTGAGCTCGTCGAGCAGGGCGGGGGAGTAGTCCGGCACCCGCGCGGGCAGCACGAGCGACTCCAGCGCGGAGGCGGGCACCGCCGCGCCGGCGAGCTGCTCGACCGCCCGGGCCAGCCCGTCCACCCCGCGCAGCGCGCCGGGGCCGGGGCGGCCGGTCGCGTGCTGCCAGCCGGGCAGGAACCGCCCGAGGGCGACCTGCGGCACCGGCTCCACCTCGGACCGCAGCGCGGCCAGCGACCGGCGGCGCAGCGTGCGCAGCACGTCGGCGTCGCAGTACTCGTCGCCGACGCCGCCCAGCGCGTCCGGCCGCAGCCGGCCCTGCACGACCACGCCCGCGCGCTCCAGGGGCCGCAGCCCGGACTGCACGACGGCGGTGCCCAGGCCGAACCGCGCCGCCGCCTGCGCCGCGGTGAACGGCCCGTGCGTGCGCGCGTGCCGGCGCAGCAGGTCGCCCAGCGGGTCGGGCAGCACCTCGGTGAACACCTCGGGCACGCCGACCGGCAGCGCCACCCCGAGGGCGTCCCGGAGCCGGCCGGCGTCCTCGACCGCCGCCCACTGCTCCGCCTCGCCCGCCGGGACGCCGGAGATCCGCACCCGGATCAGCCGGCGGGCGTGCTCGAGGTCGGCCAGCCAGCCCGCGACCTCGCCGCGCACGTCCTCGCGGGTGCGCGCCTCGACGCCGGCGAGCGGCAGCGGGCCGTGCCGGCGCACCACGTCGGCGACCTGCTCGGCGGTGCGCGCCTGCCGCTCGGGGTCGGTGCCGGTGAGCTCCGCCTCCGTGCGCAGCACGGCGTCCGGGTCGAGCAGGTCCGCGATCTGCGAGCCCCCGCCCCCGCCGAGCAGCTCGTCCAGCAGCGTCGGGTCGAGGGTGAGCGCGGCGGCCCGCCGCTCGGCGAGCGGCGCGTCCCCGTCGTAGAGGAACTGCGCGGTGTAGCCGAACAGCAGCGACTGCGCGAACGGCGACGGCCGGCTGGTGGTCACCTCGACCACCCGCACCCGGCCGGCGGCGACGTCGCGCATCAGCTCGACCAGCGCGTCGATGTCGAAGTCGTCCTGCAGGCACTCGCGGACGGCCTCGAGCAGGATCGGGAAGTCGGGGTAGCGGGACGCGACGCTCAGCAGCTGCGCCGACCGCTGCCGCTGCTGCCACAGCGGCTGGCGCCGGTCGGGCCGGCGGCGGGGGAGCAGCAGCGCGCGGGCGGCGGCCTCCCGGAACCGCGCGCTGAACATCGCCGAGCCGCCGAGCTCGGCGCGGACCGCGTCGGCGACCTCCTCGGGCTCGATCAGCAGGTCGGCGGCCTCGACCGGCGCCGCGTCCGCGGACCCGCCCGCCGCGCCGCCGTCCGCGGCCCAGGCGTCCGGCGCCGCCCAGCCGAGCAGGTCGCCGACGGGGTCGGCCGCCGCGGCGAGCATGTCCGGCAGCCGCAGCACGATGCCGTCGTCGGCGTGCAGGGCGGCGGCGTCCACGCCGAACCGCTCCCGCAGCCGCGCCCCGAGCACCAGGGCCCACGGCGCGTGCACCCGGGCGCCGTACGGGGAGTGCACGACGACCCGCCAGTCGCCGAGCTCGTCGCGGAACCGCTCGACCACGACCGTCACGTCGCTGGGCAGCGCGCCGGTGGCGTCCCGCTGCTCGCGCAGGTAGCCCAGCAGGTTGTCCGCGGCCCACGCGTCCAGCCCCGCCTCCTGCACGCGGGTGCGCGCGTCGGCGTCGGGCAGGTCGGAGACCTCGCGGGCCCACGCGCCCATCGCCCGGCCCAGCGAGGCGGGCCGGCCCTGGGAGTCGCCCTTCCAGAACGGCAGCCGGCCGGGCACGCCCGGCGCCGGCGTGACGAGCACCCGGTCGGGGGTGATGTCCTCGATCCGCCAGGTGCTGGAGCCGAGCGTGAACGTGTCGCCCACCCGGGACTCGTAGACCATCTCCTCGTCGAGCTCGCCGACGCGCTTGCCGCCGCGGGTGCGGCCGCCGGAGCGCTCGGCGTCCACCGGCACGTCGGCCGTCTCGGCGCCGGTGGCCAGGAACACCCCGTACAGGCCGCGGTCGGGGATGGTGCCGCCGCTGGTCACCGCGAGCCGCAGCGCGCCCGGCCGGGCGCTGAGCACGTCGGTGGCGCGGTCCCACAGGATGCGGGGCCGCAGCTCGGCGAACTCCTCGCTCGGGTACCGGCCGGCGAGCATGTCGAGCACGGCCCGCAGGGTCGCGTCGCCGAGGGTGGCGAACGGCGCGGACCGCCGGACCACCGCGGCGAGGTCCGCGACGGTCCAGTCCTCGGTGGCGACCATCGCGACCACCTGCTGCGCGAGCACGTCGAGCGGGTTCGCCGGCACGGACACCGGCTCGATCTGGCCGGCCCGCATCCGCAGCGCCGTGACGGCCGCCGGCACGAGGTCGCCGCGGAACGTCGGGAACACCACGCCGTGCGAGACCGCCCCCACCTGGTGGCCGGCCCGCCCGATGCGCTGCAGCCCGCTGGCGGCCGACGGCGGGGCGCCGACCTGCACCACGAGGTCCACCGCGCCCATGTCGATGCCCAGCTCCAGCGAGCTGGTCGCCACCACGGCGGGCAGCCGGCCCGCCTTCAGCTCGGACTCGGTGCGGGTGCGCTCCGCGCGGCTCATCGACCCGTGGTGCGCGCGGGCGATGATCGTCTCCGCGTCCCGGGCGTCCACCCCCACGGCGGTGCCGGACTGGGCGGTGACCTGCGCCGCCCACAGGGTGCCGGGGTCGGGGACGTCCTCGCCCTGCCGCTCGGCCCACACCTCGTTCATCCGCGCGGTCAGCCGCTCGGCGCCGCGCCGGGAGTTGGTGAACACCAGGGTCGAGCGGTGCTCCGCGACCAGGTCGACGACCCGCTCCTCGACGTGCGGCCAGATCGACGGGCGCGGCGCGCCGGAGCCGGCCGCCTGCCCGGTGAGGTCGGCCTCGCCCGGGGCGAGCGGGGGCAGGTCGCCGCCGCCGCCCGGCCTCGTCGCGCGGGGCGGGCGGGTGCCGTCGTCGGGCAGCGGCGCGCCGAGGTCCGTGAGGTCGGGCACCGGGACCACGACGTCGACCTGGATCTCCTTGGTCGACGGCGGCTGCACGACGACGACCTCGCGCCCGCCGTCCGCCGGGGCGCGGCCGCCGGCGAGGAACGCGGCCACCCGGTCCACCGGCGTGACCGTCGCCGACAGCCCGACCCGCTGCGCCGGCCCGGGGCCGTCCGGGCGGTCCAGCAGCGCGTCCAGGCGCTCCAGCGACACCGCGAGGTGCGCGCCGCGCTTGGTGCCGGCCACGGCGTGGATCTCGTCCAGGATCACCGTGCGCACGCCCGACAGCCCGGCGCGCGCGCCCGAGGTGAGCACGAGGAACAGCGACTCCGGCGTGGTGATGAGGATGTCCGGCGGCTTGGTCGCGAAGGCCCGCCGCTCGTTCGGCGGGGTGTCGCCGGTCCGCACGCCCACCTGGACGTCGGGCAGGGTCTGCCCGAGCCGGGTGGCGGCCTGGCGGACGCCGACCAGCGGGGAGCGCAGGTTCCGCTCGACGTCCGTCGCGAGCGCCTTCAGCGGCGAGACGTACAGCACCCGGCAGCGCGCCTGCGGGTCCGCC
>JAPSIJ010000025.1 GCA_031178805.1 Cellulomonas sp.
CCGGGTCGCGCACGTCGGCGATCGACCGGAACTCCTCGTCGCCGTAGGCGCCGGCCGCCTCCCGCCAGCCCGCGGGCGTCACGCCCCGCTGTTTGCCGAGCAGCGCCAGGAAGATGCGCGCCTTCTGGTCGCCGAACCCGGGCAGCGCCTTCAGCCGCTTCAGCACCGTCGCGCCGTCGGGGTCGCCGTCGGTCCAGATCCGGGTGACGTCCCCGTCGTACTCGTCGGCCACCGCGCGGGCGACCGCCTGGATCCGGCCGGCCATCGACCCCGGGAACCGGTGCACCGCCGGCGGCGTGGCGCACAGCGCGGTGAACTCCTCGGGGTCGGCCTCGGCGATCCGCCGGACGTCGAACCCGCCCATCCGCTGCTCGATCTTCGCCGGGCCCGCGAACGCCGACTCCATCGTGACCTGCTGGTCGAGCAGCATGCCGACGAGCAGCGCGAAGGGGTCGGAGTCGAGCAGGCGGTCCGCGTCGGCGTCGCCGGTCAGCCACAGGGTCATCGCGCCATTCTGCCCGAGCGGACCGGCGCGCGGGACGTGCTCCCGGAGCGGGCGGCGGAGTCTTGACGGGACCTCGGCGCGGGAGGACCGTGGGACGGGTACGAGGGGGTGCGCGATGCGCCGTCGTCTGCTGGCGTGGCTGGCCGTCCTGCCGCTGCTCCTCGCCGGGGTCGTCGTCACGGCCCCCGCGGCCGCGGCCGGTCCGTACTGCGGCCAGGTGTGGGGATCCACCGCCGAGGGAGCGCCCGGGATGTCAGCGGGCCGGCTCACCGACGTCCGCGCCGGGCGGCACCCGTGCTTCGACCGGCTGGTCCTCGACGTCGACGCGCCGCTCACCGGCTGGTCGGTCCGCTACGTCGACCGGGTGGTCATGGACGGGTCGGGCGCCGTGGTGCCGGTCCGCGGCGGCGCTCGCCTGGAGGTCGTCGCCCGGGTGGGCGCGGTGCCGACCGACGCCCTGTTCGTCGGGCCGGACACCCTGGTGGACACCGCGGGCTACACCACGTTCCGGCACGTGGCGTGGGCGGGGAGCTTCGAGGGCGTGACGACGGTCGGGCTCGGCGTGCGGTCCCGGCTGCCGTTCCGGGCGTTCGTCCTGCCGGGACCCGGGGCGGGCTCCCGGCTGGTCGTCGACGTGGGACACCGGTGGTGCGCGGCGGGCGAGGCCCGCTGCTGAGACCTCAGGGAACCGCGACGACGGTCGACCAGCGCAGGTCGGGGCAGTCGGCCGCGGTCGCGCAGAACCGAGCCGGTTCGTGCGCGCCCCACCCGAGCGGGACGGCCACGAGGCCGAACAGGCAGCCGCTCAGGACGAGGGCGGACATCACGCGCTGCCGCAGCCGCACCCCGCTCACCCCGTCCCGCCGTCCGTCGCCCGGCCCGGTGCTCGGTGCGTCCCCCGCCTCATCGACGGCCGGGCCGCCGGCGCGAGGCGGCACCCGGGTGAACGTCCTGGGCGACCGGGTGGCTTCCGGCCGGGCCGGGTGAATCCGCCGGCGCGCGGCGGCGCATAGGGTGCTGACGTGCTGCGCGGTCGGTGGGTGCTCGTCGTCCCGGTGAAGGACGCGCGCCGGGGCAAGACCCGGCTCGCCGACGTGCTCGAGCCCCGCGCCCGCGCCGCTCTGGTGCGGGCGATGGCGCTGGACACCGTCGAGGCCGTGCTGGCGTGCCCGCGGGTCGCGCGCGTGGTGGTGGTGACCGGCGACCCCGAGGTGGCCGCGGCGTCGGCAGCGCTGCCGCGGGTGCGGGTGTTGCCCGAGCCGGCGGCCGGGCCCGACGACAGCGCCGGCGGCTGGGCGGCGCTCGACCGGGCGGTCCGTGCCGGGGTGGCGGCGGGCCGCGGCGAGGCGCCGACCGCGCACGTCGGGGTGCTGCTGGGTGACCTGCCGGGGCTCGACCCGGCGGAGCTGGACGCCGCGCTCGCGCTGGCGGAGGACCACCCCCTGGCTGTCCTGCCCGACGCGGAGGGCACGGGCACGACGCTGCTCACCGCCCGGGCCGGGCAGGTGCTGGACCCGGCGTTCGGCGGCGGCTCGGCGGCGGCGCACGCCGCGCGGGGTCACGCGCGGCTCGACCTGCCGGTCGCCTCGACGCTGCGGCACGACGTGGACGTGCCGGCGGACCTCGACGCGCTGCTGACCCGCGGGGTCGGCGGGCGCACCGGGGCTCTGCTCCGGCGGCTCGCGCCGCTGGGCTGAGCCCGCCCGGCCCGGTCAGCGCCCGACGAGCCCCAGCGCCGCCGCGGCGATCCGCGCCGTCGTCGGCACGTCGTGCATCAGCGTGCCGGTGGCCGCCGACCGCCAGCCGTCGGCGGCGAGCTTCTCGGCCGCCTCGGCGTCGGCGGTGTCGACCAGCCACGCGTCGAGGACGCCGGGCTCGCCGGACGGCCGGGTCGCGTCGCCGCGGCGGCCGTAGAACCGCGCGACCGCCTCGGCCGTCGCGTCGACGCCGATGGTCGCGAGGCACTCGGCCGCCATGCCGCGCACGGGGGCGCCGCCGACGATGGGGGAGACGCCGACCACCGGGGCGGAGGTCGTGGCGAGCGCGTCCCGCACGCCCGGGACGGCCAGGATCGTCGACACGGAGACGACGGGGTTCGACGGCGGCACCACGACGACGTCGGCCCCGGCGATCGAGTCGAGCACGCCCGGCGCGGCGTGGGCGTCCGCGAGGCCGACCTGGACGAAGGCGCGCGCGGGCAGGGCGGCGCGGTGCCGGACCCACCACTCCTCGAAGTGGATGAGACGCTCGGACCCGTCCGGGTCGGCGACGCGGACGTGGGTCTCGACCGGCTCGTCGGCCATCGGCAGCAGCCGGACGCCCTGCTCGGCCACCGCCCACCGGCGGGTCAGCCGCTCGGTCGCCTGGGACAGCGTCAGCCCCTCGCGGAGCCACTGGGTGCGCGCGAGGTGGGTGGCGAGGTCGAGGTCGCCGAGGGTGAACCACTCCCAGCCGACGTCGTAGGCGGCGAGGTCCGCGCTCACGCGGCTGGTCTCCTCGCGCCGGCCCCAGCCCTGCTCCTCGTGCACGGCGCCGCCGAGGGTGTACATCAGGGTGTCGAGGTCGGGGCAGACCCGGACGCCGTGCAGCCACATGTCGTCGCCGGTGTTGGCGATCACGGTGACCTCGGCGGTGGTGCCGCCGCGCCCGTCCGGGTGCCGCTCGCGGAGCAGGGACAGCAGGCCGCGGGTGAACCGGGCGCCGCCGACGCCGCCGGACAGGACGGTGATCCTCATCGTGCTCCTTCGGTGACGGGGGTGCGGTCCAGCGGCGTGCCCGCGGGCGCCGCGCCGAACGCGATCACGGGCCGGCCCGTGCCCGGGTGGGTCAGCACGACGGCCTCGACGCCGTAGACGTCGCGGACCAGGTCGGCGGTCAGCACCTCGCGCGGGTCGCCGGCCGCGACCAGCCGGCCCTCGGACAGCACGAGGACGTGCGCGCAGTGCGCGGCGGCGAGGTTCAGGTCGTGCAGGGCGGCGACGGTGGTGCGGCCGAGGTCGCGGACGAAGCCGAGCAGGGACAGCTGGGCGCTGACGTCGAGGTGGTTGGTGGGCTCGTCGAGCAGCAGCAGCTCGGGCTCCTGGGCGAGCGCCCGGGCGATGTGCACCCGCTGCCGCTCGCCGCCGGACAGCGCGGACCACGGGCGGTCGGCGAGGTGCGCGGCGTCGGCCACCGCGAGCGCGCGGTCGACCGCGCCGTCGTCGCCGTCGGTACCCCACAGGCTGCGGTAGGGGATGCGCCCCAGGGCGACGACCTCGCGCACGGTGAGCGGCACGGTCGACGACGACTCCTGCTCCAGCAGGGCGATGCGGCGCGCGCGCTCGCGGCGCGGGACGTCGTGCACCGGCACGCCGTCGACCAGCACGGCGCCGGCCTCCGGCGGCAGCAGGCCGGCGACGAGGCGCAGCAGGGTGGACTTGCCCGCGCCGTTGGGGCCGAGCAGCCCGGTGAGCGCGCCCGGCGGCGGCGTGGCGTCGACGCCGTCCACGACCCACCGGCCGCCGAGCCGGGTGCCGACGCCCGCGATCCTCAGGTCCATGCGCTGCCCTTCCCGCGGCGCAGCAGCACCGCGAACACCGGGACGCCGATCAGCGCCGTGACGATGCCGACCGGGAGCTCGCGCGGGTCGAAGACGGTGCGCGCGCCGGTGTCGGCCCAGACCAGGAAGATCGCGCCCACCACGGCGACGACGGGCAGCAGCCGCCGGTGCGCCGGGCCGGTGATCGCCGACACGGCGTGCGGCAGCACCAGGCCGACGAACCCGATCGACCCGCTGACCGCGACCATCGCGCCGGTGAGCAGCGCGACCAGGGTCATCAGCACCCAGCGGGTGCGGTCCACGTCCACGCCGAGCGCCGCCGCGGCGGTGTCGCCGAACGCGAACGCGTCGAGCCGGACCGCCGACGCGACCAGCACGGTGCCGACCACGAGCAGGGCCACCCCGGCGATCAGCACGGACTGCCAGGTGGAGCCCGCCAGCGAGCCGAGCAGCCAGTTGAGGATCTCCCGGTACGAGTCACCGGTCGCGGACCAGAAGATGACGAACGACGTCCCGGCCGCCGCGAGCTGCGACACGGCGAGCCCCGCCAGCACCGCGCGCCCGGGGGTGAGCACGCCGCCGACCCGCGCGAGGCTGAGCGTCGCGACCAGGGCGGCCAGCGCGCCCGCGAACGCCGCGACCGGCAGCAGCAGGCCGACGCCGACGACGAGCACCGCCACCGCCCCGAGCGACGCCCCGGACGACAGCCCCAGCAGGTACGGGTCGGCCAGCGGGTTCCGGGTGAGGCTCTGCATCACCGCGCCCGCCAGCGCCAGGCCGGCGCCGACCGCCGCGCCGGTGAGCACCCGCGGCAGCCGCAGGTCCCACACGATCGCGTCCACCAGCACCGGCACGCCGCCGTCCGCCCCGGCCGCCGGGCCGAGCCCGAGGTGGCCGAGGATGCTGCGGGCCACGTCGGGCACGGCGATGTCCGCCGGCCCGATCGTCACGCAGACCAGCACCGTGCCGACCAGCAGCGCCAGGCCGACCACCAGCGTGGCGGCCAGCGGCGGGCGCCACGGGGTGCGGACCGCCGGGGCGGCGGTCCGGTTGTCGAGGCGGGGCGGGGTGCTGGTCATCGGCGGTCCGCGCTCAGCCGTCCAGCGCGGCGAGCTGCTCGGACAGGTCCACCACGGCCTGGGCGTTGCGGACGCCGGCCTCCGCGGCGGGGAACGGCACGGTCAGGTACCGGTGCTCCTGCACGGCGGTCAGCCGGCTGGTGGCAGGGTTGGCCTCCAGCATCTCGATCTTGCTCCCGGCGGTGTTCCAGGTGGCGTCCACCAGCACGATGACGTCGGGGTCGGCCGCGACGACCTGCTCCCAGCCGGCCGAGGTCCAGGTGTCGTGCACGTCCGCGAAGATGTTCGTCAGACCCGCCGCGTCGAGCATCATCTGCGGCGCGCCGATGCCGGCCCCGACGTACGGGGTGTCCGTGCCGGAGGAGTACCACAGCGCGGTGGTCTCCTCGGCGGGCGGCTCGACAGCGGCCAGCAGCTCCTCCTGCTCGGCGACGATCTCCTCCGCGCGGTCCTCGACGCCGAAGACGGACGCGATCTCGCGCATCTCGTCGAACAGCCCGTCGAAGGTCAGCGGGTCGGGCATGTAGCCCTCCTCCTTGCAGGCCGCCGGCGACACGTAGGTGCCGATGCCGAGGTCCTGCAGGGCGCCGCGCTCGCCGGCGCCGTCGTCCGAGAAGTTCGACTCCCAGCCCGCGTAGACGAAGTCCGGCTGCACCGCCAGCAGCGCCTCCTGGCCGGGCACCTTGTCCGACAGCACCGGGACGGCGTCGTACGCGTCCGCCCAGGCGTCGGGGACCGGGCCGTCGGCGAACGCCGTGCCGACCATCCGGTCCTCGAGGCCGAGCGCGAGCAGCATCTCGATGGACGTCGACTTGATCGCCACGACCCGCTCCGGCGGGCTGTCGACGGTCACCTCGGTGCCGCAGTTGTCGAGCGTCACGGGCTCGAAGGCCGAGCTGGACGCGCCGGCCGTCGCGGCGTCGGTGCCCGCGTCGGTGCCGGTGCCGCCGGAGCCGCAGGCGGACAGGGCGGCGACGGCCAGCGCGACGGGCGCGGCGGCGAGCAGGCGGCGGGTGCGGGTGGTGCTGCGCAAGGGGCGGGCTCCTGACGGGTACGGCGACGCGCGCGGGACGAGCCCGCGGCGGCGTCGTCGGTGCGGCCCGGTGCCGCGGGCACGGGCTCGCGGAGGCCGGGTCCGACGGTGGACGCTGAGGGGGAGGGTCCGGCAGCGGGGCGCGCGGGGCGCCCGCCGCTGCGGGCCGGGGGAGGGTGCACGTCGCGCCCGGTGGCCGCGCCGCCCAAGCGCGGGCGGCGACACCCAGGCCACGTCCGGCCTGGTCCGCCGCCCACACTACGCCCGCCGCCGTGCCCGTGCGCCGCAGCGTGCCCGCGCCCCGCCCACCCGCGACGCCGACGCCTGCCTGCGATCACCCGTGACGCCCGCGACGCCGAGGCTCCACTTTCCGTCTGTGGCCAGGCCCGGTGCCAGAGGCGAGAAGTGGAGTCTCGGCGAGCGCGGCGCGGAGGGCGGCGCGCGGCGCACGCGCGTCAGGGCGCGGCGGCGAGCGCGAGCGCCGCCGCGACGCGGGCGACCGCGGGCGGCCCGCCCGCCAGGGCGCCGACGGTGACCCGGACGTGCCCGGCGCCCGGCTCCGCCGGCGGCAACGCCCGGAACGGCGCACCGGGGGCGACGCGGATGCCGGCGGCCTCCAGGCGCACCAGGGCGGTCGCCTCGTCGGCGACCGGCACCCAGAGGTTGATGCCGTCGCCGGGCTGCACGGTGAGGCCGTGGCCGGCGAGCGCCGTGGTGAGCGCCCGCTGCCGCGCGTAGTAGGTCCGCCGGGCCTGGGCGACGGCCGCGAGCGCCTCGCCGTCGTCGAGCAGGTCGGCGAGCACGTGCTGCAGCAGCCGGCTGGTCCACCCGGGGCCGAGCATGCGCCGCGCGACGACCCGGTCGAGCACGGCCGCGGGCCCGCCGACCGCCGCGATCCGCAGGTCGGGGCCGTGCGACTTCGAGTACGACCGGATGTGCACGACGCGGTCGGGCAGGTGGCTGCCGAGGGAGACGTCGGCGGAGGACGCGATCTCGCCGGAGTGGTCGTCCTCGAGCACCGTGAGCGCGGCCCCGGGGGTCGCGGCGAGGTGCGCGCGGACGACGGCGGCGAGCTCGCGGGCCCGGGTGGAGGTCATGGAGACGCCGGTCGGGTTGTGGGCGCGCGGCTGCAGCACGACGACCTCGGCGCCGGTGCGCAGGGCCGCCGCGAGGGCGTCCGGGCGCAGGCCGCTGCGGTCGAGCGGGACGGGGACGCGCTCCAGCCCCAGCTGGTCGCACAGGTCGAGCACCGGCGGGAACGACGGGTCCTCGACCACCACCCGGCCGCCGAACCCGGCGAGCTGCTCCAGCGTGCGGCTCATCGCGTCCACGGCGCCGTCGACGACCGTGATGCGCTGCGGGGTGAACGGCCAGGACGCCCGCAGCAGGCGCTCCAGGGGCTCCACCACCGGCGCGCCGAGGTACGAGCCGGTGCCGGCCGCGGGGGTGGCGGCGGCGACCCGGGCGAGCGCGCGGCCGAGCGGCGGCAGCAGGTCGGGGTCGGGCGTG
Organism: Cellulomonas sp.; assembly: GCA_031178805.1. GTDB lineage: Bacteria > Actinomycetota > Actinomycetes > Actinomycetales > Cellulomonadaceae > Cellulomonas. The sequence goes on from JAPSIJ010000025.1 coordinate 7,665, forward strand.
CCGGTCGACAGGTCGAGCCGCGGCCCCGGCCCCGGACGGGCGACGACCCCTGGGCGCGGCGCCGGCTCGGCGGGGCCGCCGGCGCGGCCGCCCGCCGCGAGGTCCCGGTACCGCGGCGGCAGCCAGGACGCCGGCTCCGGCAGCACGACGGTCCCGGCGCGCCCCCGGGAGGCGACCAGCCCCACCGCGGCGAGCGCCTGCCACGCCCCGCTCACGGTGGCGGGGCTGACTCCGAGGTCGGCGGCGAGCCGGCGCACCGTGGGCAGGCGGTCGCCCGGCCGCAGGTCGCCGCTGCGGACCAGCCGCGAGACGGCGGCCGCGATCCCGCGGGGACTGCGGTCCTCCACGTGCGGGGCGACGTCCACGGGCGACATCGTGCCCCCCGCCGGGCCCCGGGGCGGCCCGTCCGCGGCCCGGGCCCGGAGTGTTTACAGCGCCGTCATACGCGTTCTCGGGGTCGTTACGGGCAGAAACGCCGCAGAAATGTTCAACCCCCACAGTCACATTCCCATCGGGCCTCGCCCGACCCGGTCCCACCACCCAGCGGAGGTCCCTTATGGCAGTCGTGCGCGTCGCCTTCACCCAGGCCACCTGGACGGGCGACAAGGAGTCGATGATCCAGCTGCACGAGGACTGGACGCGCAAGGCGGCCGCCGAGGGCGCGCAGGTCATCGGGTTCCAGGAGCTGTTCTACGGCCCGTACTTCGGCATCACCCAGGACACGAGGTACTACGAGTACGCCGAGACGGTCCCCGGCCCGACGACCGACCGGTTCTCGGCGCTCGCCAAGGAGCTGGGCATCGTGATCGTGCTGCCGATCTACGAGGAGGACCAGCCGGGCGTGCTCTACAACACCGCGGCGGTCATCGACGCGGACGGCACCCTGCTCGGCACCTACCGCAAGCACCACATCCCGCACCTGCCCAAGTTCTGGGAGAAGTTCTACTTCCGGCCCGGCAACCAGGGGTACCCGGTGTTCGAGACGGCGGTCGGGAAGATCGGCGTGAACATCTGCTACGACCGGCACTTCCCGGAGGGCTGGCGGGTGCTGGCGCTGAACGGCGCGGAGATCGTGTTCAACCCGAACGCCACGGCGCCCGGCATCTCCAACAAGCTGTGGGAGGTCGAGCAGCCCGCCGCGGCGATCGCCAACGGCTACTACGTCGTCGCGAACAACCGCGTGGGCCTCGAGGACAACGAGTACGGCGACGAGGCGGTGAACTTCTACGGCTCCTCGTACGCGGTCGGCCCGGACGGCAACTACGTCGGCGAGGTCGGCTCGTCGACCGAGAACGAGCTGCTGATCCGCGACCTCGACCTGGACGTCATCCGGACGACCCGCGAGCGGTGGCAGTTCTTCCGCGACCGCCGGCCGGACGCCTACTCACCCGTCGTGGCGCCCTGAGCGGAGGACGACGGATGAAGACCCTCATCACCGGCGGCACCGTCGTGAACGCGACGGGCCGCGGCGCCGCGGACGTGCTGATCGACGGCGAGACCATCGTCGCGCTGCTGCAGCCCGGCTCGACCGCCCTCGGCGTGGACCTGCGCAGCACGGTCGACCGCGTCGTCGACGCGACCGGGAAGTACGTGATCCCCGGCGGCATCGACGCGCACACCCACATGGAGATGCCGTTCGGCGGCACATTCGCCTCGGACACGTTCGCCACCGGCACCACTGCGGCGGCGTGGGGCGGCACGACGACGATCGTGGACTTCGTCGTGCAGTACCCGCACGAGAACCCGGTCGACCAGTTCGCGCTCTGGCAGGCCAAGGCCGCCGGGCAGTGCGCGGTCGACTACGCCTTCCACCAGATCCTGTCGGACGTGCAGGACTCGTCGCTGCACGCGATGGACGAGCTGATCGCCGAGGGCGTGACGAGCTTCAAGCTGTTCATGGCCTACAAGGGCGTGTTCCTGTCGGACGACGGCCAGATCCTGCGGGCGATGCAGCAGGCCTCCGGCAACGGCGCGATGATCATGATGCACGCGGAGAACGGGTCGGTCATCGACACCCTCGTGCAGCAGCACGTGGCCCGCGGCGAGACGACGCCGTACTACCACGGCGTCTCCCGGCCCTGGCAGGCCGAGGAGGAGGCCACCCACCGCGCGATCATGCTCGCCGACCTCACCGGGGCGCCGCTGTACGTCGTGCACGTGTCCGCCAAGCAGGCCGCGGAGCAGATCGCCCAGGCCCGGGACCGCGGCCAGAACGTGTTCGGCGAGACCTGCCCGCAGTACCTGTACCTGTCGCTCGAGGACCACCTCGGCGCGCGCAGCGAGCGGTGGGGCGACTTCGAGGGCGCCAAGTACGTCTGCTCGACGCCGCTGCGGTCCAAGCACGAGGGCCACCAGCACCAGATGTGGAACTCGCTGCGCACGAACGACCTGCAGCTGGTGTCCACCGACCACTGCCCGTTCTGCATGACGGACCAGAAGGAGCTCGGGCTCGGCGACTTCTCCAAGATCCCCAACGGCATCGGCTCGGTCGAGCACCGGATGGACCTGCTGTACCAGGGCGTCGTCACCGGCGAGATCTCGCTGGAGCGCTGGGTGGAGATCTGCTGCACGACCCCGGCGCGGATGTTCGGCATGTACGGGAAGAAGGGCGTGCTCGCGCCGGGCGCCGACGCGGACGTCGTGGTCTACGACCCGGCGGGGCACACGTCCATCGGCGTGGGCAAGTCGCACCACATGGCCATGGACTACTCGGCCTGGGAGGGCTTCGAGGTCGACGGCCACGTCGACACGGTGCTGTCCCGCGGCGAGGTCGTCGTCGACGGCGGGGCGTTCCTCGGGCGCGCCGGCCACGGGCAGTACGTCAAGCGCGGCCTGTCCCAGTACCTGATCTGAGGCCCTCGACCCCGAGAAGGAGGCAGCGCCATGGAGTTCGGCGTCGTCCTGCAGAACGACCCGCCCGCGTCCCGGGTGGTCGACCTGGCCCGCCAGGCGGAGACCCACGGGTTCGACTACGTGTGGACCTTCGACTCGCACCTGCTCTGGCAGGAGCCGTTCGTGGTGTTCTCGCAGATCCTCGCGGCGACCCGCAAGGTGACGGTCGGGCCGATGGTCACCAACCCGGCCACCCGCGACTGGACCGTGCTGGCGTCCTCGTTCGCCACGCTCAACGAGATGTACGGCAACCGCACCGTCTGCGGCATCGGCCGCGGCGACTCCGCGGTGCGGACGCTCGCCGGCAGGCCGTCGAACCTCGCCACGCTGCGCGAGTCGATCCACGTCATCCGCGAGCTCGCCAACTCCCGGGCCGTCGAGCACAACGGCCGCAAGGTCCAGTTCCCGTGGTCCCGGAACTCGGCGCTCGAGGTGTGGGTCGCCGCCTACGGCCCGCTGGCGCTGAAGCTGACCGGCGAGGTCGGCGACGGCTTCATCCTGCAGTGCGCGGACCCGGACGTCGCGGCCTGGATGATCCGCACGGTCCGGGACGCCGCCGAGGCCGCGGGCCGCGACCCCGACGCCATCTCGTTCTGCGTCGCCGCCCCGATGTACGTCGGCGACGGCGACTCCCCGGCCGCCCGGACGCACATGCGCGAGCAGTGCCGGTGGTTCGGCGGCATGGTCGGCAACCACGTCGCGGACATCGTCGCGAAGTACGGCCAGGGGTCGTCCGTGCCGAAGGCGCTGACCGACTACATCGCCGGGCGCCAGGGCTACGACTACAACGAGCACGGCCGCGCCGGGAACTCGCACACCCAGTTCGTCCCGGACGAGATCGTGGAGCGGTTCTGCCTGCTCGGGTCCCCGCGCGAGCACGTCGAGAAGCTGCAGGCGCTGCGCGCGCTCGGCGTCACCCAGTTCGCCGGGTACCTGCAGCACGACAACAAGGACGAGACGCTGCGGATGTACGGCGAGCGCGTCATCCCCGCGATGGCCGAGCACGTCGTGGCGACGGCATGACGGCCGGCACGACGGCCGGCGTGGCCGATGCGTCGGTCCTCGTCCCGACGGCGACGGCGACCCGGCGCTCGCGGGCGCTGCCCGCCCCGGTGCGGGCGCTGCGTCCGGCGGCGCTCGGGCTGGCGGCGCTCGTGCTGCTCGCCGGGTTGTGGGAGCTGGTCAAGCTCGTCGTCCCGGACGAGGGCTGGAGCATCGGCGAGCTGCGGGTGCTACCGCGCACCACCGACCTCGCGATGCCGCACGTCACCGACATGCTGGCCCGGCTGGGCGACCCGCTGACCGCGCAGCCCGGCGCCGACCCGCTCTGGCTCGCGGTGCTGCGCGCGGGCGGCACCAGCCTGCGGATCGCGGCGGTGTCCTGGGTGATCGGCGTGGTCGTCGGCTTCCTGCTCGCGCTGCTGATGACGCGGTTCCGCGTCGCCCGGTCGGCGGTGCTGCCGCTGGTCGTGCTCAGCCAGACCGTGCCGCTGATCGCGCTGGCGCCGCTGGTGAAGGGCTGGGGCAGCAAGCTCGAGCTCGGGTTCACCTGGGAGCCGTGGATGTCGGTCGCCGTGATCGCCTCGTACCTGGCGTTCTTCCCGGTCGCGGTCGGGGCCCTGCGGGGTCTCACCTCGCCCGACACCCTGCACCGCGAGCTGTTCGCCGGCTACGCCGCCTCCTGGTCCCAGGAGCTGGTCCGGCTGCGGCTGCCCGCGAGCGTGCCCCACCTGCTGCCCGCCCTCCGCCTGGCGGCCACGAGCGCCGTGCTCGGCGTCGTCGTCGCGGAGGTCTCGACCGGGATGCCCGGAGGTATCGGACGGATGATCCTCGAGTTCGCCAACTTCGCCAGCAGCGACCCGGCCAAGCCGTGGGCGCCGATCTTCGGCGCCGTGCTGCTGGGTCTGGTCGCCTCCGGGGCGGTCGCGCTGCTCGGCACCGCGCTGCGCCGGTACCGCCGGGCCGAGGTGACGGCGTGAGCGCGCCGACGGCCACCGCCACCGCGGTGCAGGTGTCGGGCGTCTCCCGCGTGTTCCCCGCGGCCGGCGGCCGGTCCGTCACCGCCCTGGAGCACGTCGACCTGACGGTCGGCGCGGGGGAGTTCGTGTCGCTGATCGGCCCGTCGGGCTGCGGCAAGTCGACGCTGCTGCGGCTGGTCGCCGACCTGGACGCGCCGACGTCCGGCGCCGTCACGGTGTTCGGGCGCCCCGCGGAGCAGGCCCGGCTCGGCCACGACTACGGCATCGCGTTCCAGCAGGCGGGGCTGCTGCCCTGGCGCACGGTCCGGGCGAACATCGAGCTGCCGCTGTTCCTGCACGGCGTCGGCCGCGGCGCCCGCCGCGCACGCGCCGACGAGATGCTGGCGCTGGTCGGGCTGACCGACTTCGCGGACCACTTCCCGGACCAGCTCTCGGGGGGCATGCAGCAGCGCGTGGCGATCGCCCGGGCGCTCGCCGAGCGGCCGAGCCTGCTGCTGATGGACGAGCCGTTCGGCGCGCTCGACGAGATGACGCGCGAGCGCCTGCAGTCCGAGCTCGTGCGGATCTGCGCCGAGACGCAGGCGGCGGTCGTGTTCGTCACCCACTCGATCCCCGAGGCGGTGTTCCTGTCCGACCGGGTGGTGGTGATGTCCGCGCGGCCGGGGCGGATCGCGGGGATCGTGGACGTGCGGCTCGGCCGGTCCGGCGAGCGCGGCGACGACCTGCGCGAGGACGCGGCGTACTTCGCGGCGGTCACGGCCGTGCGCGAGGCGCTGCACGGCGGGGCGTCCGCGGTCCCCGCACGCGGCGTGGAGACCCGGTGACCGCCGCCCGGGTGCGCGACCGCGCGGCACCGGTCCTGCTGCTCGTCGCCCTGGTCGGCGCGTGGCAGGCCGTGGTGACGCTCGGCGACGTGCCGCCGTTCCTGCTGCCGAGCCCGGCCGACATCGCCCGCGAGTTCGCCGACCTGCTGCCGACCATCGCGTCGGCGGCGCTCGTCACCGGGACCAACGCGCTCGTCGGCCTGGTGGTCGGGGCGGTGGTCGCGATCGCCGCGGCCGTGCTGGCGTCGGCGGTGCGGGTGGTCGACCTGCTGCTCGACCCGGTGGTCGCCGGGCTGGCGGTCGTGCCGGTCGTGGCGCTGGCCCCGGTGCTCTACACGATGTACGGCGCGTCGGTGGAGACCGGCCGGCAGATCGTGGTGGCCGTCGCGGTGGGCGTGCCGGTGTTCGTCACCACGCTGCGCGGGCTGCGGCAGGTGCGGCCCGTGCACCGGGACCTGATGCGCGCCTACGCCGCCACGCCCCGGCAGGCGACCCGGGCGGTGACGATCCCGACCGCGCTGCCGTTCGTGGTCACCGGCCTGCGGCTGGCGTCCTCGCTGGCGGTGATCTCCGCGATCGTGGCCGAGTACTTCGGGGGCCCGCGGTCCGGCATCGGGTCGTTCATCACCACGGCCGCGGCGGGGTCGAACTACGCCCGCGCGTGGGCCTTCGTGCTCGGCGGCGTGCTCGTCGGGCTGCTGTTCTACGGGGCCACCTCCGCCGTCGAGCGGTGGGGGACCCGCGGGGTGCGGCGCGGCTGACGCGCCGGACCGCCCACCACGTCCCGCGCCCGCAGGTCGGCGCGGGCCGGCACCACCCCGCCTGCCGACGGCGCCAGGAGGGCCTCTCCCGTGATGCGACGACAAGGGGACGACATGAGGAACACCACCAGGCGGGTGCTGCGGCTCGGGGCGGCCGGGGTCGTGGCGGCGCTCGCGCTGACCGCGTGCTCCGGCGGGTCGGAGGACACGGCGGGCAGCGGCGCGACCGGGTCCGGCGGCGAGGAGGGCGGGCTGACGCCCGTGAAGCTCCAGCTGCAGTGGCTCACCCAGGCGCAGTTCTCCGGCTACTACGCCGCGCTGGACCAGGGCTACTACGAGGAGGAGGGCCTGGACGTCGAGATCCTCCCGAGCGGCGGCGACATCGTGCCGCAG
>JAPSIJ010000307.1 GCA_031178805.1 Cellulomonas sp.
CTCGCCGCCCTCGGGCTCAGCGCGGTGCACGTGCAGGCGCACGGCGAGCTGTCCCCGGTCGACGAGCTGCAGCACATCGACTACCTGTACAAGGCGCCCGCCGTCGTGCACAGCGGGGAGAAGGTGGGCCAGGAGGCCATGCGGGAGCAGGCGTGCCGCGGGCTGGCCACCTGGCCCGACCCGGTGGCCTGCACGGCCGTCGGCACCTACCGCACCCAGGACTTCCAGGAGTCGGGCAGCAACACCGCGGCCATCTACACGCCGCTGTACTACACGGTCACCAAGGCGGTGGCCGTGCCGCTGCAGTCGGTGCTCGGCCTCGACTCCCTGGTCACCGCCGGACGGCTGGTCGGCGGCCTGTGGCTCGCGGGCGGGCTCGTGATGACGCTGCTGGTCGCCCGCCGGCTGGGCGCGCACCCGTACGTCGCCACCGCGCTGCTGCTGGCCACCGCGTCGGTGCCGACGGTCCTGTACCCCGCGGCCACCATCACGCCGGACGCGATGGCGCTGCTCGGCGGCGCGGCGCTGGTGTGGTCGGTGCTCTGGTGGGAGGACGCCCCGGCGCGCCGCTGGTGGCTGCCAGCGCTGCTCGCCGTGCTGGTGGTCGCCGTCAAGGCGCTCAACATCCTGGTCGTGGTGCTGGTCGCGCTGTACGTGCTGCTGCGCGTGGTCTCCGCCGCGGTGCGCGCCCGCCGGGCCCGGGCCGCCGGCGGGGGCCGGCCGGACGGCGTGCCGGGCACGGGGCAGGCGACCCTGGTGATCGCCGCGATGTCCGTGCTCGCGCTCGCCTGCGCCGTCGGCTACATCGTCTACACCGGCGCGACGGCGGTCGCCTCCAGCGACGGCGTCGCGATGACCGAGCGCACCCGCGCCGACGCGTTCCCCGTGGCGGCGACCATCGAGCACGTCGGCGTGTTCCTGCAGGTGTTCTACGACGCGGGCAGCTGGAACACCCTCGGCTGGGCGGGCGTGCTCAACCAGCGCGTCCTCGGCCTGTTCGTGTTCGGCGCGACCTTCGCGGCCGTGGTCGTCGCGCGGGGCCTGCCCGACCGGCTCCGCCAGCTCGCGACCAGCCTGCTGGTCGTCGGGCTGGTCGGCGCCCCGCTGATCATGGCGTTCACCTACGTCGCGCAGGGCGTCGTCGTGCCGATCCCGGGCCGGTACGCGCTGTCGCTGATCCCGGCGGGGGTCGCCGTCGCCGCGGCCGCCCTGCGGGACCGCACCGCGCGGGTCGTCGGCGCCGCCGTGGGGCTGTCCTGCTTCCTGGCGCTGCTGGTCTTCCTCGTCCGCTGAGGCCGGCCGCCCGCCCGGCGCCCCGCGTCAGCGCGCGAGGGCGTGCCGCAGCAGCGTGCGCGCCGCGGCGGCGTCCCGGAGCCGGGCGGCCGCCGGCAGCAGCGTCAGCGCGTACAGCCGGGACGTGACGTGCAGCCGGGCCGCGCGGGCGGCCCGGGGCCAGCCGCGCTCGGCCATCAGGCGCGCCGCGAGGTCGAAGTACTCCCGCTCCCCGGCGAACCGGGAGCCGTCCAGCAGCTTGACCGAGGACGCGCTGGCGCTGTGCCGCCGGTACGCGAAGCACTCGGCCGGCTCCACCACCAGCTGCGACCCCGCGAGCACCATGTCGAGCACCAGCGCCAGGTCCAGGATGATCGGCAGCCCCGGCCGGAACGGGGTGCGCTGCACCGCCTCGCGGCGGAACACCAGCGACGGCCAGTACAGCCAGTCGCCGTGCAGCAGGCTGGTCGCCAGCGGCTCCCCCGACAGCACCCGGGTGCCGGTGCCCCGGGGCCGGACGAGACGCTGCTTGACCACGTCGGCGAGCGGGGTGGCGACCGCGCCGTGCTCGTCGACCACCCGGACGCCCGGCTGGATGATGTCCGCCCGCGGGAACCGGGCGTGCGCGGCGCGCACCACGGCGACGTAGCCGGGCAGCAGCAGGTCGTCGCTGCCCGGCACCGCGACCAGGTCGTGCTCCGCCAGCTCGACGCACTGCCGGAACACCGCGTTGATCCCGCGGTTCTCCGGGTTCCGGACGTACCGCACCCGCTCGTCGCCGAGCGACGCGAGCCAGTCCCCGGCCCACGGGTCGGGGTAGGCGTCGTCCACGACGGTCAGCCGCCAGTCGGGGTCGGTCTGCGCCAGCACGCTGCGCACGGTCGCGCGCAGGTACTCGGGCTCCCCCCAGTACGGGAGCATCAGGTCGACGGTCGTCACGCGGGCGGCCTCTCGGGTGGCGGGGTCGGGCGGGCGCGACGCGTCAGGGCCGCGGGTCGGCGTCCGCGGGCAGGTCGCCCGGCAGCTCCAGCGGCACCACCGGCGGCGGGGGCTGCGCGCCCGGGCCGCTCGGCACACCGCGTCCGGCCGCCAGCCGCTCCACGTCGAACCGCAGCAGCGCGACCTCCTCGGTCAGCGTGCGCGTCTCCTCCTCGAGCGTGGTGATCTCCGTGCTGAGCTGGATGCAGACCAGCAGCAGGACGATCGACGCCATGGCGAACAGCAGGTTGCTCGGCGTCTGCACCCCGACCAGGCGGGCCAGGCCCGCGACCGCGCCGGGGAACGCGCCGAAGACGCACATGCCGATGCCGACGACGATCCAGGTGATCGCGTACTTCTCGCGGAGCCGGCGCGTGCGCAGCAGCACCACCAGGAACAGGACCAGCGCGACGCAGGCCCCGACGGCGAACCAGTAGCCGCTCACCGGTGCACCCCCGCGGGGGCCTGGCCGAGCGGGCGGGACAGCGCGATCAGCAGGGCGAGCATCGCCCGCCCGAGGAACAGGGCGGCCTTCGCCGGGTTGTGCGACGGGACGCCGGCGGACCGGGCGCGCATCTCGACGCCCACCTGCCGGACGGTCAGCCCGGAGCGGCAGGCGATCACGAGCGACTCCACGGTGTCCCCCAGGTACTCGGCCGGGTACTCGTCGGCGAACAGCCGGATGGCCCGCCGGTTCGAGGCCCGGAACCCCGAGGTCGTGTCGGTCAGCCGGGTGCCGGCGATCCGGGACAGCACGCCGGACAGCACCTGCATCGCCCAGCGGCGCGGGCCCCGGACGGTGTACGCACCGACGCCCGCGAACCGGGCGCCGATCACCACGTCCGCCCCGAGCTCGTCCAGCGACGCCACCACCCGGGCGACGTCGGCCGGGTCGTGCTGCCCGTCCGCGTCCACCTGCACCGCGGCGTCGTACCCCTCCCGCGCCGCGAACCGGTAGCCGGCGCGCATGGCGCCGCCGACGCCCAGGTTGAGCGGCAGGTCGAGCACCATCGCGGTGCCGCTCGCCCGGGCGACGTCCGCCGTGCCGTCCGTGGAGCCGTCGTTGACCACCAGCACGTCGGCGTGCGGCAGCGCGGTGGCGAGCTCCGCCAGGACGCCGGGGAGCGCCTCGCGCTCGTTCCAGGCCGGGACGATCACGAGGAGCCTGGATGTCGGGTCCTCTGTCACGGGCCACTACCTTAGCCGGGGACCGGACGCGCGCGGGCCCGCACCACGCGCGTCCCACGGACGAGGAGACCCGCATGCGCGTGCTGATCGACGCCACCGCCGTGCCCGCCGACCGCGGCGGCGTCGGCCGGTACGTGGACGAGCTGGTGCCCGAGCTCGACCGGCTCGGCACGGACCT
>JAPSIJ010000308.1 GCA_031178805.1 Cellulomonas sp.
CGTGCAGCCGCACCGGGACGCCCGCCGCCGCCGCGACGGCCCCCGCGTCCCACAGGTGGTCGGCGTGCCCGTGCGTCACCACGACGCCCGCCACCCGCAGGTCGTGCTCGGCGACCGCGCCCGCGACGGCGTCCGCCGTGCCCGCACCCGGGTCGACGACCACGCAGCTCCCGTCGTCCGCCGCGACCACCCAGCAGGTGGCCGCGAGCACCGGCGAGGTCAGCCCGAGGATGCGCATCCGGCCACGCTAGCCGCGCCGCCGGGCTCTCCGTGGCCCTCGGGCTCCCGGCGCGCGCCGCCCACCGGCGCGCACGCGCGCCCGGGGGCACCCGTGCCTGCCTAGACTGTCGAGGCGGGCACGGGTGCCACGCGCTCCCGCGCCCCGCCGACGACCGAGACGAGGAGGGTGCGTGCCGTCCAGCAAGCGCGAGCGCGAGTACGAGCGCCGCCGGTACGAGAAGTGGCAGCAGCGGCAGGCCGCCAAGCGGGCGCAGCGCCGACGGGTGCAGGTGGTCGCCGGCGCCGTGGTCGGCGTGCTGGTGCTGGGCATCGCGGCCACGTCGGCCGTGCTGCTGCGCGACGACTCGCCCGCCGCGGACGCCGCGACCACGCCGACCGCCGACGCGGGGGCGACGGCCGGCGCCGGGCGCACCGGCAACGGCGGCGTGCTCCCCGACGCCGCGCTCGCCGAGGGCCGCACCTGGACCGGCACGATCCGCACCAGCCAGGGCGAGATCGGTCTCGAGCTCGACGGCGCGAAGGCCCCGCAGGCGGTGGCGAACTTCGTCACCCTCGCGCAGGAGGGCTACTTCGACGGCACCGGCTGCCACCGGCTCACCACCGGCGGCATCTTCGTCCTGCAGTGCGGGGACCCGACGGGCACCGGCACCGGCGGGCCCGGGTACAGCTGGGGCCCGATCGAGAACGCCCCGGCGGACGACGTCTACCCCGCCGGCACGCTCGCCATGGCGCGCCAGGGCGGGAACGGCGAGTCGATGGGCAGCCAGTTCTTCCTCGTCTACGAGGACTCGACCATCCCGTCGGACGAAGCCGGCGGCTACACCGTGTTCGGCCGCATCACGTCGGGCCTCGACGTGCTGCAGGCAGTCGCTGACGCGGGCGTGACCGGGGGTGCCTCCGACGGCTCCCCCGCCACCCCCGTCACCATCGAGGGAGTGGAGACCCAGTGACCGAGACGCCCGACGAGCAGCAGCGCTCGCACGACAGCGACGACGCCGCCGTGGCCACCGCGGCGTCCGCCGAGCCGGACACGACGGCGCAGGACACCCCCGCGCAGGACACGACGGCGGAGGACGCGCCCGCGCAGGACGCCCCCGCGCAGGACGCTCCGGCGCAGGAGCCGGCTGCCGAGGACGCGCCGGTGGACGGGGCGCCGGCGGACGACGCCGCGACCGCCGACGCGGGCACCGCGCCGGTCGAGGACGCTCCCGCGGCCGACGAGACCGCGCCGGCCGACGACGCCCCCGCGGCCGACGAGACCGCGCCGGCCGGCGACGACGCCCTCGCGGGCGGGACGACCACCGCGCCGGTCGAGGAGGCTCCCGCGGACAGCACCCCCGCCGAGGACACCCCGGCCGAGCCCGCCTCGGCCGGGACCACCGCCCCGGCGCCCGCGTCGCGGCCGGCCCCGCGCCCGCCGCTGCCCAGCGCCATGCGCCCGCGGCCCCGTCCGGCCGCCGGCTCCCCCGCCGCCGCACCGGCGGCCCCGGCCGCCCCCGCGGTGCCGGTGCCCGTGCCCGACGACTCCGCCGAGGCGGCCGCGGCCGCGACGTTCGGCCGGGTCGACGAGGACGGCACCGTGCACGTCCGCGAGGCCGCCGGCGAGCGCGTGGTCGGCCAGTTCCCCGGCGCGAGCGCCGAGGAGGCCCTGGCGCTGTACGTGCGCCGGTTCCTCGACCTGCAGGCCAAGGTGGCGCTGTTCGAGGCCCGGCTGCAGGCCACGGACCTGGCGGTCAAGGAGATCGACCAGACCCTCGCGAAGCTCACCGAGGAGACCGCGGAGCCGGCGGCCGTCGGCGACCTGGACGGGCTGCGCGCCCGGCTGGACGCCCTGCGGTCGGTCGCGGCCGAGCGCCGCGCCGCGGTCGAGGCCGAGCGGTCCGCCGCGCGGCAGGCGGCTCTCGCGGCCCGCGAGCAGATCGTCGAGCGCGCCGAGAAGATCGCCGGCACCGACCCCGCGCGGATGCAGTGGCGCCCGGCGGGCGAGCAGCTGCGCGCCCTGCTCGACGAGTGGAAGGAGGCGCAGCGCTCCGGCCCGCGCGTCGACCGCACGTCGGAGGAGGCGCTCTGGAAGCGGTTCAGCCACGCGCGCACCACGTTCGACCGGGAGCGGCGGCATTACTTCGCCGAGCTCGAGTCGCGGAACGCCGGGGCCAAGGCCGCCAAGGAGGAGATCGTCCGCGAGGCCGAGCGCCTGCAGACCAGCACCGACTGGGGCGCGACCGCCGGCGCCTACCGGGACCTGATGGCCCGGTGGAAGGCCGCGGGCCGGGCCAGCCGGGCGGACGACGACGCGCTGTGGGCGCGGTTCCGCGCGGCCCAGGACACGTTCTTCCACGCCCGGGACGAGGAGAACGCCGCCACGGACCGCGAGTTCTCCGCGAACCTCGAGGTCAAGGAGGCGCTGCTGGTCGAGGCCGAGGCGATCGACGTCTCGCGCGGGCTGGCGCAGGCCAAGGCCGCGCTCCGCTCCATCCAGGACCGGTGGGAGGCCGCGGGGAAGGTGCCGCGCGCCGACATCCAGCGGGTCGAGGGCCGGCTCCGCGCCGTCGAGGCGAAGGTCCGCGACGCCGACCAGGCCGAGTGGCGGCGCACCAACCCGGAGACCCGGGCGCGCGCCGAGGGCGCCGCGGCGCAGCTGGAGAACGCGATCGCCCAGCTCGAGGCGGAGCTGGCGAAGGCCCAGGCGGGCGGCGACGCGCGCAAGGTCGCCGACGCCCAGGCCGCGCTCGACGCCCGCCGCGCGTGGCTGGAGCAGGTGCAGCGCGCCGCCCAGGAGTCGCGCGGCTGACGCCACGCCGGACGTCGTCCACAGGATGCCGGTCCCTCCTCGCGCACCGCGGGGGGTGACCGGCATCCTGCGTGCATGACCCCGTCCACCCCCGCGCCGGCACGGCAGGAGACCGCGGACGCCGCCGCGCGCGACGTGCGACCCGCCACCACCGCCGCGCGGCCCGCTGCCAGCGGGGCCACCCTGCCCGCCGCCCTCCGCGACGAGCCGACCGTCCCCCCGCTCGTCCGCCGCGCCGACCTGGACCCTGTCGCGTGGCAGGTGCTGCTCCGCGACGGCGACCTCGTGCCGGTGCGCGACGGCGTCGCCCGGCCCGCGGCCGTGCCCGACTCCCCTGCGGTCCGCGCGGCGTCGCTGGCGCCCCTCGTGCCCGCCCGGTGCGCCGCGGCCCGCGAGACGGCGGCGTGGGTGCACCTCGGCGGCCGGCCGCCCGAGCGGGTGCACGTGCTCGGCCCGCCCGGGGGCGTGCCCGGTCCGGTCCCGGGCCGCACGGCGTCGGAGGCCGCCCTGCCGGCGCGGGACGTGCTGCGGCTCGGCGGCGTCGCGGTCACCACGCCGCGGCGCACGGCGCTGGACCTGCTCAC
>JAPSIJ010000309.1 GCA_031178805.1 Cellulomonas sp.
GGTGGTCGGCGGAGGCGCTGGCCGCCGCGTCGGCCGCCGCCGGGCGGGACGTCGGCGCCCTGCTCGCCCCGCTGGTCGAGCCGGGCACGGTGCTCGGCCCCGTGCAGCGCGCGGTGGCGGACGACCTCGGGCTGGCCGGCGCGCGGTGGGTGGCCGTCGGCTCGCACGACACCGCCTCCGCGGTCGCGGCCGTGCCGATGGCCGACCCCTCGACCGCGGCGTACATCTCCTCGGGGACCTGGTCGCTGGTCGGGCTGGAGCTCGACGCCCCGGTGCGCACGGAGGCGAGCCGCGCGGCGAACGTCACCAACGAGCTCGGCGTCGGCGGGACGGTGCGCTACCTGCGGAACGTCGCCGGGCTGTGGCTGGTGCAGGAGTCGGTGCGCACCTGGACCGAGCAGGGGCGGTCGGTGGACCTGCCCGCGCTGCTCGCCGCCGCGGCGGACGTGCCCGCGCTGCGCACGGTCGTCGACGTGGACGACCCGTCGCTGCTGGCGCCCGGGGACGTGCCGCGCCGGGTGGCGGACCTGGCGCGCGCGGCGGGGGAGCCCGTGCCGGAGGACCCGGCCGCCGTGCTGCGCTGCGTGCTCGACTCGCTCGCCCTGGCGTACCGCCGGGCCGTGCGCACCGTCGCCGGCCTCGCCGGGCGGCGCGTCGAGGTGCTGCACGTCGTGGGCGGCGGCAGCCGCAACGCGCTGCTGTGCCGGCTCACCGCGCAGGCCACCGGGCTGCCGGTGCTCGCGGGACCCGCGGAGGGCACCGCGCTCGGCAACCTGCTGGTGCAGGCGTGGGGGCTCGGCGCGCTCGACGCGCTCGGCGGCGGGCTGCCGGCGGTCCGCGAGGTGGTGCGGGCGTCGGTGGACGTCGTGCGGTACGAGCCGGGCCCGGGCGCGGACGACGCGGCCTGGGACCGGGCCGAGCGGCGGCTCGCCGCGGCGCCCCGCGTCGCGACCACCCCCGACCTGGTGCGAGGCTGACGGGCATGCGGATCGCGCTGTTCACCACCTGCCTGGTCGACACGCTGTTCCCCGGTGCCGCCGCCGCGACCGTCCGGCTCCTGGAGCGGCTCGGCCACGAGGTGGACGTCCCGGCGGGCCAGGCGTGCTGCGGGCAGATGCACGTCAACACCGGCTACGCGCCCGAGGCCGTCGGCGTGGTGCGCAACCACGTCCGCACGTTCGCCCCGGTGCTGGACGGCGAGTGGGACGCGGTCGTGGCGCCGTCCGGCTCCTGCGTCGGCTCCACCCGGCACCAGCAGGCCGACGTCGCCCGCCGGCACGGCGACCCGGCGCTCGCGGACGCCGCCGCGCGCGTCGCCGGCCGCACCTACGAGCTCACCGAGCTGCTGGTGGACGTGCTCGGGGTCACCGACGTCGGGGCGTGGTTCCCGCACACCGTGACCTACCACCCGACCTGCCACTCGCTGCGGCTGCTGCGCGTCGGCGACCGGCCCACCCGGCTGCTGCGCGCGGTGGCGGGCCTGGAGCTGGTCGACCTGCCGGACGCCGACCAGTGCTGCGGGTTCGGCGGCACCTTCGCGCTGAAGAACTCCGCGACGTCGTCCGCGATGGTGCAGGACAAGGCCGCCGCCGTCGCCTCGACCGGCGCGGAGGTGCTGACCGCGGGGGACTGGTCCTGCCTGATGAACATCGACGGCGCGCTGCGGCGCTCCGGCGCCGGCACCCGGGCGGTGCACCTCGCGGAGGTGCTCGGCGCGACGCGGGAGCAGCCGTGGGCGCCGGAGCGCGCGGCCCGCGGCCCGCTGGCCGCGCTGCGACGGGTGGCCGGGCGATGAGGGTCGACCTGGGGATGCCCGCCGTCGGCGGCGGCCGGCCCGGCGTCGCGCCCAAGCCCGCCGTGCCGCCGGCGGACCCGCTGCGCTGGGGCCCGACGTTCCCGGACGCGGCCGACGGCACCCTCGCCGACGGGCAGCTGCGCACGAACCTGCGCCGCGCCACCCGGACGATCCGCGACAAGCGGCTGGCGGTCACCGCGGAGCTGCCGGACTGGGAGGCGCTGCGCGACGCCGGCTCGGCGGTCAAGGCCGACGCGATGGCCCGGCTGCCCGAGCTGCTCGAGCAGCTGGAGGCGTCGGTCACCGCCCGCGGCGGCACGGTGCACTGGGCCCGCGACGCGGCCGAGGCGAACGCGGTCGTCACGGACCTGGTGCGCGCGGCCGGCGCCCGCGAGGTGGTCAAGGTGAAGTCGATGGCCACCCAGGAGATCGGGCTGAACGAGCACCTCGCCGCCGCGGGGATCACCGCGACCGAGACCGACCTCGCCGAGCTGATCGTGCAGCTCGCCGGCGACCTGCCCTCGCACATCCTGGTGCCGGCGATCCACCGCAACCGCGACGAGATCCGGCAGATCTTCGCCGACCGGATGGGCGACGCCCCGGCGGACCTGACCAGCGACCCGCGCGCGCTGGCCGAGGCCGCCCGGGCGCACCTGCGGGCGCTGTTCCTGCGCGCCGACGTGGCGGTCAGCGGCGCGAACCTCGCGGTGGCCGCGACGGGCACCGTCGCCGTGGTCGAGTCCGAGGGCAACGGCCGGATGTGCCTGACCCTGCCGCGCACCCTGATCACGGTGATGGGCATCGAGAAGGTGCTGCCCGCGTACCAGGACCTCGAGGTGTTCCTGCAGCTGCTGCCGCGGTCGTCCACCGGCGAGCGGATGAACCCGTACACGTCGATGTGGACCGGCGTGACCCCCGGCGACGGGCCGCAGGAGTTCCACCTGGTGCTGCTGGACAACGGCCGGACCCGGGCGCTCGCCGACGAGGTCGGCCGGCAGGCGCTGCACTGCATCCGCTGCTCGGCGTGCCTGAACGTGTGCCCGGTGTACGAGCGCACCGGCGGCCACGCCTACGGCTCGGTCTACCCGGGCCCGATCGGCGCCATCCTCACGCCGCAGCTGCTCGGGCTCGGCACGCCCGACGGCACGCACGACCCGCACGACCCCACCGCGACGCTGCCGTTCGCCTCCTCGCTGTGCGGGGCCTGCTACGACGCCTGCCCGGTGAAGATCGACATCCCCTCCGCGCTGGTGCACCTGCGCGAGCGCGCCACCCACCCCGGCGGTCCGGGCAGCCCCGCGGCACCGGGTGCCGTGACCGCCGCGATGGCGGCGGCCGGGGTGACCCTGTCCGGCGGGACGCGGTTCCGCTGGGCCGGGCGCGCGCTCGCGCTGGCCGGCCGGCTCACCGGCGGGCACCGGTTCCGGCGGCTGCCGTGGCCGGCGTCGCTCTGGACGGTCAGCCGGGACACCCCCGGGCTGCCCGGGCGGACGTTCCGCGACTCGTGGGCCGCGCGGCAGCGGCGGGCGGCGCGGGCCTCCCGGGGCGCGCGGTGACCGGCGACGCCCGCGCCGCGGTGCTCGGCGCCGTCCGGGCCGCGCTCGCCGGCTCCGCCGCACCGGCGCCGGTGGACCGGGCCTACCGGCCGGCCGGGGCGCTCGCCGCTCCCGGTGACCCCGCCCTGGTGGACCGGCTGGTCGACCGCCTCGTGGACTACCGGGCCACCGTGGACCGGTGCACCGCCGCGGAGCTGCCCGGCCGGGTCGCCGCGCACGTCGCCGGGGCGGCCGCCGTCGCCGTGCCGCCGGGCCT
>JAPSIJ010000310.1 GCA_031178805.1 Cellulomonas sp.
CGTCGCCGATGGTGATGCCGCCCGCGTCCTGGAACCGGCAGCCCATGTTGACGAAGACGTCCTCACCGAGCGTGAGGTTCTTGCCGAACTCGCAGTGGAAGGGCGGGAACAGGGCCACGGAGTCGGGCACGCGGCGGCCGGTGAGCCGGGAGAGCAGGGCGCGCACCTCGTCCGGCGTGCGGTAGCCGGTGTTGAGCTCCGCGGTGACGCGCAGCGCGTCCTGGGCGGCGGCGTGCAGGAACGCGTGCTGCTCGGAGCCGCCGGGGATGACCGCGCCACGGGCGACGTGGTCGAGGAAGTCCTGCAGGTCCATCACGGCTCCGATCGTGCGGCGGACGCGGGGGAGGGGTCGGTCGCCCACGAGGCGAGCAGGCGCAGGCGCTCCGCGGACGGCGAGCCCGGCTCGGCGGTGTAGACCATGAGCACCTGGCCCGGTTCGGCGGTGATCGCGAGCTCCTCGTACGCGAGGGTCAGCTCCCCGACGACCGGGTGGTGGAACCGCTTCGTCCCGGACCCGTGCGTGCGGACGTCGTGCGCGGCCCACAGCCGGCGGAACGTCTCGCTGCGCGTCGACAGCTCGCCGACGAGGTCCTGCAGCCCTTTGTCGTGCGGGTCCCGACCCGCCTCGGCGCGCATGATCGCCACGCACATCTCCGCGAACAGGTCCCAGTCCGGGTAGAAGTCACGCGCCGCCGGGTCGAGGAACTGGAAGCGGGCGAGGTTCGGCGTGCGGCCGCCGTCGCCGATGACGGGGGAGTAGAACGCCCGGCCGAGCGCGTTCGTCGCGAGCAGGTCCTGTCGCTGGTCGCGCACGAACGCGACGCCGTCGGTGATCGCCGACAGCGCCCACTGCAGGCTGGGCCGCGGCCCCGACGAGCGGGTCGCGCGCCGCCGCGGCCGCCCCGACGACGGGATGCCGTCGGCCGCCCGGGCGAGGTCGAGCAGGTGGGCGCGCTCGGTGTCGTCGAGCTGCAGCGCCCGGGCGACGGCGTCGAGCACGGACGCGGACGCACCGGCGATCGCGCCGCGCTCGAGCTTGGCGTAGTACTCCACGCTGACGCCCGCGAGGGTCGCGACCTCGCTGCGCCGCAGGCCGGGCACGCGCCGGTTGGCCCCGCCGACGACGCCCGCCGCCTCCGGGGTGACCTTCGCGCGGCGCGACATGAGGAACTCCCGCACGTCCGACCTGTTGTCCATGCCGACGACGGTAGGCCGGTCGGCGCCGGTGGGGGAGGCCACGCCGTGGGGTGTACCGCTGGTGCACCGCACGCCAGGGACTCCCGCCGACGCGCGGCGGGGCGCACCGTGGGAGCTCCCGACCGACAAGGAGCACCTCATGCGCGGCGTGATCATGCACGGCCCCGGCGACGTCCGGGTCGAGGAGCGCGACGACCCGACGGTCGTCGACCCGACCGACGCGGTCATCCGGCTCGCCGCGACGTGCATCTGCGGGTCCGACCTGTGGCCGTACCGCGGCGCCGACCCGGTGGACCACGCGGCGATGGGGCACGAGTACGTCGGCGTGGTCGAGGAGGTCGGCTCCGACGTGCGGACCGTGCGGCCCGGTGACTTCGTCGTCGGCTCCTTCGTCATCTCCGACGGCACGTGCGAGATCTGCCGCGCCGGCTTCCCGTCCAGCTGCGTGCACCGCGTCTTCGTCGACGGGGCCATCGGCACCCAGGCCGAGCGGGCACGGATCCCGTTCGCCGATGGGACCCTCGTCGCGACCCCCGGGCAGCCCGACCCCGACCTGGTCCCGCACCTGCTCGCCGCGTCCGACGTGCTGGGCACCGGCTGGTTCGCCGCCGTCGCCGCGCAGGCCGGGCCCGGCAGGACCGTCGCGGTCGTCGGGGACGGCGCGGTCGGGCTGATGGGCGTGCTCGCGGCCCGGCAGCTCGGCGCCGAGCGGATCATCGCCATGTCGCGGCACGCGGACCGGCAGGCGCTCGCCCGTCACTTCGGCGCGACCGACATCGTCGAGGAGCGCGGCGAGGCCGGGGTAGCGCGCATCAAGGAGCTCACCGGCGGGCTGGGTGCGCACTCCGTCATCGAGGCCGTCGGCACGCAGGAGTCGATGGTGCAGGCCATCAGCTCCGCGCGCCCCGGCGGCAACGTCGGGTTCGTCGGCGTCACCCACGACGTGCAGCTGCCGGGCGAGCTGCTGTTCTTCTCCCAGGTGCAGGTGCTCGGCGGCCCCGCGCCCGTGCGCCGCTTCCTGCCCGAGCTGATCCGGCTGATCTGGGACCGGCAGATCGACCCCGGCAGGGTCTTCGACCTGACCCTCCCCCTCGAGCGGGCCGCCGAGGGCTACGCGGCGATGCACGAGCGCCGCGCCATCAAGGTCCTGCTCACCCTCTGACGCGCCTGCGCCACCAGCCGCGCCCGTGAGGTCGCGGGTTCGTCGCGAGGTCGCGGGTCGCAGCCCGCGACCTCGCACGACTCCCGCGACCTCGCACGGCCGCTGCGACGTGGCAGGACGGACTGGCAAGGTGTTGCCGTGAGCGACGACGCGACACCGGCCGGGCCCGGCTGCATCTTCTGCGCGATCGTCGCCGGGCAGGCCGAGGCGAGCGTCGTCCACGAGGACGACACCGTCGTGGCGTTCATGGACCTGGCGCCGGTCACGCGCGGTCACCTGCTCGTCGTGCCGCGCACGCACGCGGTGGGCCTCGAGGACCTCGACCGGGCCACGGGCGCGCACGTCTGGCCCGTCGGCCACGACCTGGCACGGGCGCTGCGGCGCTCGAGCCTGCGGTGCGAGGGCATCAACGTGCTGGTCTGCGACGGGGAGGTCGCCTTCCAGACGGTGTTCCACCTGCACCTCCACGTCATCCCGCGGTACGCGGGGGACGGCTGGACGCTCGTCCCCGGGACGACGGAGCGCGAGCGGTCACTGCTGGACGGCGACGCGCAGGCGGTCAGGGACGCCCTGGCGTCGGGCTGACGGCCACGGCCGCGGCGAGGCAGGGCCTCGTCCCCCCGGTCACGGTCGTCGATCCGGTGGTTGTGCACCACCGCGGCGCGCCGGTGCTGCACGACCGCCGGTTCGGCACCCGCAGTCGACCGAGCGACGAACCGGTCACCGGATGACCTGTTCCCGGACGACCGTGGCGGCATGACCTCACCGACCAGCCCCTCCGTCCGGTCCCACCCCGCCCCGGCCGACTTCCCCGAGCCCACCCTCGTGCCGGTCGACGGCGTGGAGCTCGAGGTGTTCGAGGCGGGCCGCGAGAACGCCGGCAGGCCCGTCGTCCTGTGCCACGGGTGGCCCGAGCTCGCGTACTCCTGGCGCCACCAGGTCCCCGCCCTCGTGGCGGCGGGTTACCACGTGATCGCGCCGAACCAGCGGGGGTTCGGACGCTCGTCCCGTCCGGCGGACGTCGCCGCATGCGACATCGAGCACCTGACCGGCGACCTCGTGGGTCTGCTCGACCACCACGGCTACGACGACGCCGTCTTCGTCGGTCACGACTGGGGTGCGATGGTCGTGTGGGGGCTGGCCCTGCTGCACCCGGACCGGGTCGACAAGGTGGTCGCCCTGAGCCTGCCCTACCAGGAGCGCGGCGAGCGGCCGTGGGTCGAGGGCATGGCCGACGTGCTCGG
>JAPSIJ010000311.1 GCA_031178805.1 Cellulomonas sp.
GGCGCGGGCGTCAGGCGACGGTGTTCGTCTCGCGGCCCGGGGCGCGCAGCGTCGCGCGGAGCTCGACCTGGGTGCCGCCGCCCTCGCGGGACGACCAGGCGATGGAGCCCCGGAGCTCGTTGGTGACCAGCGTGGACACGATCTGCGTGCCCAGGCCGGTGCCCGCGCCGGCGTCGGCGGGGATGCCCGCGCCGTCGTCCGCGACCACCACGGTCAGCCCGTCGTCGACCCGCTCCGCGGTGACCTCGACGGTGCCGGACTCGCGGCCGGCGAGCCCGTGCTCCACGGCGTTGGTCACCAGCTCGGTGAGCACCAGGGCGAGCGCGGTGGCGTCCTCCGCGGACACCGGGCCGAAGGTGCCCTGCACGACGGTGCGCACGCTGCCGCCGGCGGAGGCGACGTCGGCGGCCAGCCGCAGCGACCGGCCGACGAGCTCGTCGAACACCACGGTCTCGTCGAGGGTCTGGGACAGCGTCTCGTGCACCAGGGCGATCGTGGCGACGCGCCGCATCGCCTCCTCCAGGGCCGCGCGGGCCTCCGGGACGTTCATCCGGCGGGCCTGCAGCCGCAGCAGCGCGGCGACCGTCTGCAGGTTGTTCTTCACGCGGTGGTGGATCTCGCGGATCGTCGCGTCCTTGGTGATGAGCTCGCGCTCCCGGCGGCGCAGCTCGGACACGTCGCGGCACAGCAGCACGGCGCCGATCCGCTCGTGGTCCTCGGTGAGCGGCACGGCGCGCAGGGACAGCGCGACGCCGTGCGCCTCGATGTCGGTGCGCCACGGCGCGCGGCCCATCAGCACCAGCGGCATCGACTCGTCGACCGGGGAGTTCTGCTCGACCAGGTCGGCGACCACCTCGACCAGCGACCGGCCGACCAGGTCGTCCATCGCGCCGAGCCGGTGGAAGCAGGACAGGGCGTTGGGGCTGGCGTAGAGCACCTCGCCCTCGGAGTTCAGCCGGACCAGGCCGTCGCCGACGCGGGGGGCGCCGCGGCGCGGGCCGGTGGCGGCGTTGGGCAGCGGGAACTCGCCGCGGGCGATCATGGCCATCAGGTCGTCGGCGGCCTCGACGTAGTTCAGCTCCAGGCGGCTGGGCGTGCGCGCGCCGCCGAGGTTGGTCTGCCGCGCGATGACCGCGATCGCCCGACCCTCGCGGACCACCGGCACGGCCTCCTCGCGGACGGCGTAGGAGCCGAACCAGCGGGGCTCGCGGGAGCGCTGCGCGCGGACCTCGGTCAGGGACCGCTCCAGCTGCGGCCGCTGGCCGTCGGGCGCCCGGGAGCCGACCACGTCGTCGTAGTGCACGGTGGCGCCGGTGCTGGGCCGGCACTGCGCGATCGCGACGAAGTCCCCGTCCTCGGTGGGCAGCCACAGCACCAGGTCCGCGAACGCGAGGTCCGAGATGACCTGCCAGTCCCCGACCAGCAGGTGCAGCCACTCGAGGTCCGCGGCGTCGAGGTGGGCATGGCGCTGCGCGAGCTCGCTCAGGGTGGACACCGGTCCAGGGTAGGTGCTCGGGCGCGGGACCCGGGCGGGCGTCCGCACGCGCGCGGGGGCCCCGGCCGATAGGGTCGGCCCCAGCAGCGCCCGCACCCCGCGCGCCCCGGCGCGCGGCCCCTGGAAGGACCCGACGCCGTGCACCTGCAGGTCACCCTCTCCGTCCCCACCGACCCGCGCACCGCCGGCGTGATGCTGGCCGACCCGGCGTACGTCCGGGCGAAGGTGCGGGCGAGCGGCGCGGAGGACCAGCACGTCGACGTGGCGCCCGGCGAGGACGGCGCGTTCACGGTGACGACGCGGCGGTCGCTGCCGACCGACCTGATCCCGCCGAACGTCCGGAGCTTCGTGGGCTCGCGGCTGGAGGTCCGCCAGGTCGAGGCGTGGGAGGCGGCGGCCGAGGACGGCTCGCGCGCCGGCACGGTCGCCGTGGAGATCGCCGGCGCCCCGGTGCGGCTGACCGGCACCGTGGCGCTCACGGGCGACGCGACGGCGTCCACCGTCGTCTACGACGGCGAGCTCAAGGCCCACGTGCCGCTGTTCGGCTCGGCGGTCGAGGAGGCCGCGGCGAAGGCGGTCCGCGGCGCGCTGGAGGCCGAGGAGGCCGTCGCCCGCGAGTGGGTCGCCAGCACGCCGCAGGCGTAACGATTCCGTAACGCGGCGCCGGGACGCGGCGCCCTCACCTGCGACGACGCAGTCATGGGACCGCTTCCACGCCCGCTCGGGCGCCGTCAGGCTTGACACCCGCACCCCGGGACGGGGAGGGTGCCGCCAGTGCGTGGAAGCGCTCCCGCAGTGCGTAGTGGGAACGCTCTCACCACGGCGCCCGTGCGCGGCGCCACGACGATGCGGCGACGACGCCGTCCGACTGACGAGGGAGTCACAGTGCGCAGGAGCACGCGCAAGATCTGGGTGACCGTGGCGGGAGCGACCGGCGTCGCCCTGCTCGCGACGGCGTGCGGCGGAGGGTCGTCCGACGACGCCGCCGCCGACGGCGGGGAGGTCACGCTGACCATCTCCACCTTCAACGAGTTCGGCTACGGGGACCTGCTCGAGGAGTACCAGGAGCTGCACCCCGAGGTCACGATCGAGCACAACCGGTTCGCCAAGTCCGACGACGCCAAGGAGCAGTTCCAGACCGCGCTCGGCGCGGGCTCCGGCCTCGCCGACGTGGTCGCGGTCGAGGTGGACTGGATGCCGCAGATCCTCCAGTACTCGGACCAGTTCACCGACCTGACCAGCGACGCCGTCGAGGGTCGCTGGAACTCCTGGACGGTCGACCAGGCCACCTCCGCCGACGGCAGGCTGCTCGGCTACCCGACCGACATCGGCCCGGAGGCCATCGCCTACCGCTCCGACCTGTTCGCCGCCGCCGGCCTGCCGACGGACCGCGAGGAGGTCGCCGAGCTGTTCGGCGGCGCCGACGCCACCTGGGACGACTTCTTCGCGGTCGGCGACCAGTTCATGGCCGCGGGCACCGGCCCGGCGTTCTTCGACTCCGCCGACGCCATCGCCCAGGGCATGATCAACCAGATCGAGGTGCCGTTCGAGGACCCGGACTCCGGCGAGATCATCGCGCTGGACAACCCGGAGGTCCGCGACGTGTACGACACGATCCTGTCGCACTCCGACCAGTCCGGCGGCTTCAAGCAGTGGGAGGCCGACTGGACCAACGCGTTCCAGAACGACGGCTTCGCGGTCGCGCTGGCGCCGGCCTGGTTCCTCGCCAACATCGAGGGCAACGCCGCGGGCGTCGAGGGCTGGGACATCGCCAACGTCTTCCCGGGCGGCGGCGGCAACTGGGGCGGCTCGTTCCTGAGCGTCCCCGCCATGTCGGAGCACCCGGAGGAGGCCCAGGCGCTCGCCGAGTGGCTGACCGCCCCGGAGCAGCAGCTGCGCGCCTTCGCCGAGAACGGCAACTTCCCGAGCCAGATCGAGGCCCAGGAGTCCGAGGAGCTGCAGACGATGACCAAGGAGTTCTTCAACGACGCCCCGGCCGGCCAGATCTACACCGAGCGGGCCGCCGCCATCGAGGTGCAGCCGTACAAGGGCGAGAACTACTTCACCATCCGCAACGGCCTGTCGGACGCGTTCAACCGCGT
>JAPSIJ010000312.1 GCA_031178805.1 Cellulomonas sp.
CCTCGCCGCGGGGGCGCATCACCTCCGCGACGGAGCGGTCGGTGGCCTCGAACACGTCGGTGAGGATCCGCCGCTCGTCCTCGGGCAGGCCCTGGTGGGCGATGACGAGGTCGCGCAGCTCCGCCTCGGACATCTCCTCGCTGGTGGCGTGCGGGTCGCCGCCGAACAGCCGGACCAGCAGGTTGGTCGACGCGGACAGCAGCCAGATGACCGGCCGCATCAGGGTGGCGAACCGGTCCAGCGGCGGCGCCACGGCGAGCGCGACCTTCGCCGACTGCTGCAGCGCGATCCGCTTCGGCACGAGCTCGCCGAGCACCAGGGAGAGGTAGGCGATCACCAGCGTCAGCACGATCAGCGCGATCGTGTCCGCCAGCCCGGCGGGGACGCCGACCGCCTCGAGCACGGGGGCGAACGCCGGGGCGATGGTGGAGGCGCCGTACGCGGCGGAGAAGAAGCCGGCGACGGTGACGCCGATCTGGACGGCGGCGAGGAACCGGTTCGGGTCCCGGGCGACCGACGCCACCCGCGCGCCGCGCGCGCTCTGCCGCTCGAGCCGGTTGATCTGGCTCTCCCGGAGGGAGACGAGGGCGATCTCGGTACCGGCGAACACACCGCCCACGAGGATGAACAGCAGGACGAGGCCGATGCTGCTCCAGGTCTGGGAGTCCATCAGCGGCGAGCCCCCGGGCGGTGCGCGCGCGGGGTGCGGGCTCGCCGCACGGGACTGCAGGGCTGGTCGGGTGGTGACGGCATGGATCCATTCCAGACAAGGACGCCCCGATCGGCAAGTGGGTGCGTGCACGACATCGCCACAGGTCCGGCCGGAAGTCGCCGCACCGTTCGGACCCGGGGCGTCGGTGCGGCTCTCTAGGCTGACGGTGCGCCGCGGGCAGCGGTGCGGGCGGCGGACCGGCGCGGGCCGGCAGGATCGGGAGCAGCGGTGACGGGTCGGTCGACGGTGGGTGCGGTGACGACGGCGGGTGCCGGGACGCGGCGGCTGCGCGGCCGCCGGCCGGTGGCCCTGGTCGGTGTGGCGGCGCTGGTCGCCGTCCTCGGTGGCTGCTCCGGCGGCGAGGACGGCCGGCAGCAGGCGGCCGACGCGCTCGCCGCCGCGCTGGCGTCCGGGGACTTCTCCGCCGCCGCGCTCGACGGCGCGACCGCCGCCGAGGCCACGGAGCAGCGCGCCGCGGCCTACGAGGGCCTGGAGCCGTGGACCCCCGAGGTGGCCGCCGGGGACGTCGTGCCGGACGAGGAGGACGACGCGGCCGCCACGGTCGAGCTCGCGTTCACCTGGGACGTCGACCGCAGCGACGACGACTGGACGTACACGACGCACGCCGGGCTGGTGAAGGTCGACGACGAGTGGCGCGCTCGCTGGTCGCCCATGGTCCTCGCGCCGGACCTCACGGCGGGGGAGACCCTGGACGTGCACCGGGTGCCGGCGGAGCGGGCGGACGTGCTGGGCGCCGGCGACGCGGTGCTGGTGGAGTCCCGGCCGGTGTTCCGGATCGGCATCGACAAGACCCGGGTGCCCGCCGCCGAGGCGGACCCGGCGGCGCGTGCGCTGGCGTCGGCGGTGGGCCTCGACGTCGAGGCGTACGCCGCGCAGGTCGCCGCCGCGGGGGAGAAGGCGTTCGTCGAGGCGATCGTGGTCCGCGAGGGCGACCCCGCGTACGACGTGGCGGCCCTGTCCGCGCTGCCGGGCGTCAACGCGCTCGCGACCGAGCTGCCGCTGGCCCCGACCCGCGCGTTCGCCCGGCCGGTGCTCGGCACGGTCGGGGCGGCGACGGCGGAGATCGTCGAGGAGTCGGACGGCGCCGTGGTCGCGGGCGACCTGGCCGGGCTCGGCGGCCTGCAGCGCCAGTTCGACGAGCAGCTGCGCGGCCTCCCCGGGCTGACGGTCGTGGCGACGACCGGCGGCTCCCAGGAGCGCGAGCTGTTCCACGTGGAACCACAGGTGGGGGAGCCGCTGCGCACCACGCTCGACCCCGCCGTCCAGCAGGCGGCCGAGGACGTGGTGGCCACGGTGACCACCAGCGCGAGCGCGGTCGTCGCCCTGCGGCCGTCCACCGGCGAGGTGCTCGCCGCGGCGAGCGGGCCGGGCGGCGGCGGCATGTCCACGGCGACGCTCGGGCTGTACGCGCCGGGGTCGACGTTCAAGGTGGCGACGTCCCTGGCCCTGCTCCGCGCCGGGCTGACGCCGGACAGCGCCCTCACCTGCCCGCCGACCACCGCGGTCGAGGGGCGCGAGTTCCAGAACTACCCGGGCTACCCGGCCGCCGCGCTGGGCGACATCCCGCTGCGGACGGCCGTCGCCGAGTCGTGCAACACCGCCTTCATCACCGCGGCGGACCAGGCGCCGCAGGACGCGCTCGCCTCGGCGGCGCAGGCGCTCGGCCTGGCGGACGACGTGGACCTCGGGTTCGCCGGCACGCTCGGCTCGGTGCCGGCGGAGTCGAGCGGCGCCACCGACCACGCCGCCTCGATGATCGGCCAGGGCCGGATCCAGGCCACGCCGCTGGGCATGGCGACCGTCGCCGCCTCGGTGGTCGCCGGGCAGCGGGTCACCCCGCGGCTGGTCGTGGACGACGGCACCGAGACGCCGGCGCCCGGCACGCCGCTCACCGCGCCGGAGGCGGAGGCGCTGCGCGCGCTGATGCGGGCCGTGGTCACCGAGGGCGGCGGCGACTTCCTGCAGTCCGTGCCGGGGCCCGAGGTGATCGCGAAGTCGGGGACCGCGCAGTACGGCACCGGCCCGGAGCTGCAGAACCACGCGTGGATGATCGCGGCGCAGGGCGACCTCGCCGTGGCGGTGTTCGTCGAGACCGGCGACTTCGGGTCCACGACGTCGGGGCCGCTGCTCGACCAGTTCCTGCGGGCCGTGGCGGTGCCGGCCGCCTGACCGCGGCGAGATGTCCGTTCTGCCCTGAGTGGGTGAAATGCGCCGTCTGTGACGACTGATCGGGTGCCGGGTCTTCCGCGCGCGGCGGACCCGTCCTACAGTCGCCGTGTCAGCGACAAGAGCAAACCCTCCGCGAGGAGGGGACGCAAAGCCACGGGACCCCCGCAGGTCAGCCGGGCTGCCGAACGAAGGATTCGTCATGGAACAGCGCGGCTTCTACGAGCCCACCGAGCGGGACCGCACCGGCTCGGACCTCCGTCCCGAGGTCTCCGCCTCCCGCCTCTCCGCCTGGTCCCGCATCGCGGCCGCCCGTGCGGCGCACGGCGACCTGGTGCCCGCCCAGCGCGAGTGCACCTCCGCCTCCTGACCCCCTGACCCCTCGCCGCCCGCGACGGCGGCAGAGCCGCGTCGACGGCGCACGAGATCTCGTGCGCCCTCGACGCGTCTCGTGCGCCGGTACGGGTGCCGGGGCGAGCGGAGGCCGGGGGACGGGCGCGGTCAGAGCTCGCCGACGCGCTGCAGGTACCGCATGGACGCCCAGCCGACCGGGATGCGCAGCCAGTAGGTGAGCACCCGGAACAGCACCGCCACCGACGTCGCGACACCGGGGTTCACGCCGACCACCGACAGCGCGCCGGCCAGCGCGATCTCGGTGGTGCCGATGCCCCCCGGGGTCGGCGCGACGGAGCCGGC
>JAPSIJ010000313.1 GCA_031178805.1 Cellulomonas sp.
GCGGCGGAGCTGAAGGACGCCAAGCGGCGGGGCATGCGGGTGCACGGGCGGACCGGCGAGCCGTGCCCGGGCTGGGACGGCGTCCCCTGCGGCGACACCGTGCACGAGGTGTCGTTCGCCGACTCCTCGCTGCAGTACTGCCCCACCTGCCAGACCGGCGGCACGCCGCTCGCCGACCGGCGGATGTCCCGGCTGCTGCGCTGACCCGCCTTCACCATCCCGGCACAGCATCCTGCCCGGGAGCGCACCCCGCCCGACCGCGGGCCGCGCGCCCCGCTCGTAGCCTCGGAGGATGGCCGACACCCGCTCGCGGCACCACCGCACCGCCGTCCGACCCGTGCGCCACGCCCGCCGCACGCGCGCCCGCACCCGGGTCGCCCGGACCGCGGCCGCCACCGTCGGCGTGCTCGTGCTCGGCGGCACCACCGGCGCGGCCGCGCTGTACGGCCAGGTGGCGGGCGGCATCGAGGGCGCCGACGTCGACGCGTTCCTCGGCGACGACCGGCCTGCGGCCGAGGAGGCGGCACCGGTCGACGGCTACGCCGGCCGGCCGCTGAACATCCTCGTGATGGGGACGGACAGCCGGGACGGCGAGAACGCCGCCCTCGCCGGCGAGGAGGACGGCATGCGGTCCGACACCACGGTCCTCGTGCACCTGTCCGCGGACCGGACCCGCGTGGAGCTGGTGTCCGTGCCGCGGGACTCGCTGGTCCGGGTGCCCGCGTGCACGCTGGAGGACGGCACGACCACCGAGCCGCAGGAGTCGGCGATGTTCAACTCCGCGTTCACCGCGGGCGCCGGGCCGACGGACAACCTCGCCGCCGCCGCGGCGTGCACCCGGCGCACCTTCGAGGAGAACACCGGGCTGCGCACCGACGAGAGCGTCGTCGTGAAGATGGACGGCGTCCGCGACGTCATCGACGCCCTCGGCGGGGTGCCGATGGACCTGCCCGAGGCGATGGACTCCCCCAAGGCCGGGCTGCACGTCCCCGCCGGCCCGCAGGTGTTCGACGGCACCACCGCCCTCGCGTACCTGCGCGCCCGCACGGGGACCGGCAACGGGCTCGAGACCGGCTCCGACCTCGGGCGGATCGAGCGGCAGCAGGAGCTCGTCGACGCGCTCGCCGCGCAGGTGCAGAGCACCGACCTGCTCGCCGACGCCGGCAGCCTGCTGCCCCTGCTGACCAGCGTCACCCGGTCGCTGTCCATCAGCGAGGGGCTGGCCGACGTCCGGTCGCTCGCGGGCCTGGCGCTCACCCTGCGCGACGTGGACCCCGCCACGCTGGCGCCGGTCACCGTGCCCACCGTGCCGGCGCCCGAGGACCCGGACCGCGTGGTGTGGACCGACGAGGCGGACGCCCTGTGGGCGAGCCTCGCGGCGGACCGGCCGCTCGCCGGGACGCCGGCGGCGGTGGGCACGGCGGCGGGCACGGCGGCGCCCTGACCTCGCGCGCCGGGGTCAGAACAGGACGGTGGCGTACGTGCCGACCTGGCGGAAGCCGACGGCGCGGTAGGACGCGAGCGCGCGCTCGTTGTAGTGGTTCGCGTAGAGCGACACGATCGGCGCCACGTCGCGCCGGGTCGCCGCGACGACCGCGGCCATGCCGCCCTCGGAGAGCCGCTCGCCGCGCCGCGACGGCTCCACCCAGACGCCCTGCACCTGGGCCACCCCGCCCGCGACGGCCCCGAGCTCGGCCTTGAACACCACCTCCGGCCCGCGCGCGCCCTGCTCGACGCGCACGAACGACCGGCCCTCGGCCACCAGCGACCGGACCCGCGCCTCGTAGGCGCCGCCGCTGCCGCCGACCGGCGAGTAGCCGACCTCCTCGGTGAACATCCGCACGCACGCGGGCAGGACGAGGTCGTACTCCTCGGGCACCGAGCGCCGGACCGCGGGGTCGGCGGGCACCGCCGGGTCGTGGTCGAGGACCATCGACGGCTGGTCCTCCCGGATCTCCCGCACGGCGCCCCACGCCGGGGCCAGCCGCTGCCACAGCCCCAGCACCGCGTCGGCGTCGCCGACCAGCGACGAGCACCGGCGGCCCTGCGCCCGCCCGAGCGCGGCGAACGCGTC
Source organism: Cellulomonas sp. (assembly GCA_031178805.1). Taxonomy (GTDB): domain Bacteria; phylum Actinomycetota; class Actinomycetes; order Actinomycetales; family Cellulomonadaceae; genus Cellulomonas. The sequence continues at coordinate 2,075 of JAPSIJ010000313.1, forward strand.
GAGGGCGTCCTCCCGCACGGCGGGGTCGGGCACGACGGGCACGACGTTCGCGCCGGCCCAGCACAGCGCCCGCAGCGCGCCGTCGACCTCGTAGCCCCACACCTGCCCGCTGACCCGGCCGAGCCCGGCCTCGGCGGCCTGCTCCAGCCGGGTGGTGGCCAGGACGGCGGCGACCGGGTCGGTGGCGCACAGCGCGAGCGCCCGCGGCAGGTCGCCGTCGCCCAGCACCCGCCCCGCACCGCCGCCGGCCCGCAGGCTGCCGCCCGCCAGGTCCTCCCAGAGCCCGCGCACGGCGGTCAGCCCACCGTCACGACGGGGCCGCCGGCCGACTCCGCGGGACCCATCTCGTCGGCGAGCCGCATGGCCTCGTCGATCAGCGTCTCGACGATCGCCGACTCCGGGACCGTCCGCACCACCTCGCCGCGCACGAAGATCTGCCCCTTGCCGTTGCCCGACGCCACGCCCAGGTCGGCCTCGCGGGCCTCCCCCGGCCCGTTCACGACGCAGCCCATCACGGCGACCCGCAGCGGCACCTCCAGGCCCTCCAGCCCGGCGGTGACCCGCTCGGCGAGGCTGTAGACGTCGACCTGCGCGCGGCCGCAGGACGGGCAGGAGACGATCTCGAGCTTGCGGGGCCGCAGGTTCAGCGCCTGCAGGATCTGGATGCCGACCTTCACCTCCTCGACCGGCGGCGCGGACAGGGAGACCCGGATGGTGTCGCCGATGCCCTTGCTCAGCAGCGCGCCGAACGCGGTCGCGGACTTGATCGTGCCCTGGAACGCGGGACCGGCCTCGGTGACGCCGAGGTGCAGCGGCCAGTCGCCGGCCTCGGACAGCAGCTCGTAGGCCCGGACCATCACGACGGGGTCGTTGTGCTTGACCGAGATCTTGAAGTCGTGGAAGTCGTGCTCCTCGAACAGCGACGCCTCCCAGACGGCCGACTCGACGAGCGCCTCGGGCGTCGCCTTCCCGTACTTGGCGAGCAGCCGGGGGTCGAGCGAGCCCGCGTTCACGCCGATCCGCAGCGAGACGCCCGCGTCGGACGCCGCCCGGGCGATCTCGCGCACCTGGTCGTCGAACTTGCGGATGTTGCCGGGGTTGACCCGCACGGCCGCGCAGCCGGCGTCGATCGCCGCGAACACGTACCGCGGCTGGAAGTGGATGTCGGCGATCACCGGGATCTGCGACTTGCGCGCGATGACCGGCAGCGCGTCCGCGTCGTCCTGGGTCGGCACGGCGACGCGGACGATGTCGCAGCCGGCCGCGGTGAGCTCCGCGATCTGCTGCAGCGTCGCGTTGACGTCGGTCGTCTGCGTCGTCGTCATCGACTGCACGCTGACCGGCGCGCCGCCCCCGACGTCCACGGAGCCCACGCGGATCCGGCGGGTCGGGCGCCGCGGCGCCAGCACCGGGGCCGGTGCCTCGGGCATGCCCAGGCTGATGGGGGTGCTCACGCGCCCATCATCGCACCGCGGGCCCCGACCGCACCCGAGCACGCCGCCGCCGCGCCGCC
>JAPSIJ010000314.1:0-2253 GCA_031178805.1 Cellulomonas sp.
GGCGCTCGCCCGCAGGACGCGTACGCCGCCGACCGGTCGGGCCGGCACCGCGTCCGCCGGTACGCGTGCCGCGTCGTCGGCCGCGGCGGTCAGCAGCGGGTCCGGCCGGAGCCCGACCAGGTACACCACCGCACCGGCAGCCTGCGCGACGGCCGCGATGACGAAGCCGCCGGCGAGCGCGGGCACGCCCAGCGCGCCCGCGAGCGACTCCCCCGGCTCGTAGAGGTTCGGCCCGACGACGGCCCCGACGGTGGTCGCCCACACCACCAGCGACAGGTCGCGCGCGCGGGTGCCGGGCGCGGCGAGGTCGGTCGCGGCGAACCGGGCCTGCAGGTTGAGCGACGTCGCGGCGCCGAGCAGGAGGACGCCCAGCAGCAGCGGCACGAGAGCACCCGCGACGGACGCCCCGACCACCACGAGGCTGCCGAGCACCGCCACGACGGCGCCCGTCGTCAACGACACGCGCCGCCCCCGGCGCAGCGCCAGCCGCGCGAGCGGCACCGACAGCACCGCCGCGCCGAGCGTGCCCATCGTCGCGGACATCCCGGACCAGGCCGGCGACCCCGCGACCTCCGCGACGAGCAGCGCGCCGAGGCCCAGCGCGGCGCCCGTGCCCAGCCCGCCCAGGACCTGGCCGGCCGCGAGCACGCGCACCACGCGGCCCTGCAGCCCTCGGCGGTCCGGCGCCGCGGCGACCACGGGCGCTCCCGTCATGCCGTCCTCCTCGTCCGTGGGCGCACCCGCCCCGCCGCGTCCGTGGGCCGTCACGCGCGGTGCGTCGCGGCGTACAGGTCCCGCAGCAGCGCGATCTCCGCTCCGTGGTGCAGGACCTCCTGGTTCATCCACCACACGAGCTCGAGGAACGGCATCTCGGCGTCGTCACCGTCCGGGTACGTCGAGCGGCCGACCTGGTCGAGCGCCGCGTCGTCGGCCGTGGTGAGGGCGTACCGCCACGCACCGGCGGCCGCCTCGAGCGCCGCGACGGCACCCGCCGCGTCGCCCGGGTAGCGCAGGTCCGCCTCGAGGCGGCACCGGTCGCCGACGGTGTGCTCCGCACGCAGCTCGAGCATCTCCAGCAGGTGCGCCGTCCGCCAGGCGATCGTCGTCACCGGCGGCGGCCACGGGTGCGGACGCCCGCCGTCGCGACCCCACTCGCCCGCGCCCACCAGCACGGTCGCACCCGGGGCGGGGCCGTCCGCGTGGCGGCGCACCGACCACGCCCCCGGCACCGGCTCCCACCGGTACTCGGCGTCGTCGAGCGGGACGACGGCCACCCGCTCGCCGTCGCCGCTGTCGACGACCGGCCCGCGCAACCGGTCGAGCAGCCGCCCGACGCCCCAGTCGTACTGGCGCAGGAGCGGCGCGAGGCGGGGCGGGACGTCGCGGGGCGGGTCGCCCGGGCCACCGGGACGGCCCCACCCGGGCGCGGCGGACCCCTCGGTCACTGGGCTTCCCTCCGGCACGGCGGCCTCCTCGGCTCCACCTCGGGTCGCCGCCGGTGCGGCACCCTCGACGCTACGACCGCCCCGCGGGACGGGACAAGGCCGCCCGCCACCGGGCAGCTCATGCCACGTCCACGTACACGTCGAGCCCGTCGACCTCGGTGAAGCCGAGACGCGCGTAGACCCGGGCGGCGAGGTCGGAGTCCGGGTGCAGGTGCGCGACGCGTGCGCCGGCGGCCACCGCGCGGGTCAGCAGCCACCCGGACACGGCGGCGGCGACGCCGCGGCGGCGGGCGTCCGGCAGGACCGCGACGCCGGAGAGGTACGCGGCGGAGCCGGCGCGGCCGTCGGTGCGCAGGCACGACGCGGTGCCGACGGGCCGGCCGTCGAGCTCGGCGAGGGCGACGGTCGCACGGTCGGACCCGAGCAGGGGACGCATCCACGCGGCCTCCACCGCCGCGTCGCCGTCGAAGGCGGTGGCGTCGACGCGGGCGACGACGTCGAGGTCGTCGGGGCCGGCCGCACGCAGGACGAGGCCCGGCACCGCCGGCGCCGGCACCAGGTCGGCGGCGTGCAGCAGCATCAGCCGCTTGCGGAACAGCAGGCGCCCGTGCGGCCACGGCGCCCCGGACGGCACGCGCAGCCCCCACGGCACGTCGAGGCGTGCGTACCAGGCGCGGACGGCCTCGACGTCGACGAGCCCGGGGTCGGTGACGTCGCCGTTGTTCCACTGCGCGTGCGGCAGCCCGCTCGCCATGAGCCGCACGCCGGGCAGCTCGGCGACGGCACCGCCCGCGTCCGCGCGCAGCCG
>JAPSIJ010000314.1:2353-3579 GCA_031178805.1 Cellulomonas sp.
GCTGCGTGCGTGCGGGCTCCGTGCGTGCGGGCTCCGGGGGCGTCGTCCGCGGCTCGGGGTCGGGTGCGGTGCAGGACACCCCCGCAGCATGCCGCCGACGCACCCGCCCGTGCGTGCCCTTTTCGGATCGTCTCCGACACTCGCGGGCGCGCCGGCAAAAGTTTCGCTAAAGGCTTCACCGGATTGCCCGCCGGTCCGGCGCTCCGGACAGTGGGCACGAGCGCCGCCGGGAGCACGTCCCCGTCGCGCGGGGAGCGAGAGTGTCGGCCCGACGGTGGGCCGCCGACCCGCCCCGGACCACCCCGGAGGGAGACCACCCGTGACCACAGCACGCCGCCCGTCGCACCGCACGGCCGTCCGCTCGGCGCTCGTCGCGCTGACGGTGACCGCGCTGGCGACCGCGACCGTCGTGACCGACGTCGGCACCGCCGCGCCGGCGCACGCCGCGCCGTTCGCGTCCGCCGTCGAGAACGAGGGCGCCGACTGCGCCGTCCCCACGCTGCCCGACGCCGGCGCGCTGCCGACGAGCGCCCAGCTGCCCGATCCGTTCCGCCGCCTCGACGGCTCCCGCATCGCGACCAAGGCCGACTGGCGCTGCCAGCGGGAGCTGACGCGCCGCCTCGCGGAGAAGTTCGTGTACGGCGAGAAGCCCGGCAAGCCGGCGAGCGTCACGGGCACGGTGACCAGCTCGACGATCACCGTCAACACGTCGCACCAGGGCCGCACGTCGAGCTTCTCCGCGAAGGTCGAGCTCCCCAGCGGCACCGGCCCGTTCCCGGCCGTCGTCGTCTACGGCGGGTTCGGCGCCGACACCGCGGCGATCAAGGCCGCCGGCGCCGCCGTCATCAGCTACGACCCGTACACGGTGGGCCGCGAGGGCACCGGGCGCGCGAACAAGCAGGGCGCCTTCTACACGCTGTACGGCGCGCAGAGCCAGACCGGCCTGCTCATGGCGTGGGCGTGGGGCGTCAGCCGGATCATCGACGTCATCGGCCAGTCGGGCGGCAGCGTCCTCGAGGCGGACGCCACCGGTGTCACCGGGTGCTCGCGGTTCGGCAAGGGCGCGTTCGTCGCAGGTGCGTTCGACCAGCGCGTCGCGCTGACCATGCCGATCGAGTCCGGCAGCGCCGGCGTGCCGATCTTCCGCGGCATCCCCGGCGAGGGCGCGCAGAGCCTGAGCAGCGCGTACGGCGAGCAGCCGTGGCTCGGCGACGCGTTCGGCACGT
>JAPSIJ010000315.1 GCA_031178805.1 Cellulomonas sp.
CGGGGCGAGCACTGGCGGGTGACCGTGCTGACCGACGCGCTGTTCCGGGTGGAGTGGACGCCGGACGGCGGGGTGGAGGACCGGGCGTCGACGTTCGCCCAGCGCCGCGACCTGCCGGCGGTCGAGTTCACCGCGCGGCCGCTCGGGGACGGCGTGGAGATCACCACCGCCCGCGCCCGGCTGCGGTACGACGGGCACGAGCCGTCGGCCGACGGCCTGCTGGTCGAGCTGGTGGGCCGGGACACGGGCCGCTGGCGGTACGGCGAGCCGACGCGCGACCTCGGCGGCACCGCCCGCACGCTGGACGACGTGGACGGGCGCACCGACCTGGAGCCCGGCGTCGTCGCCCCGGACGGCATCGCGCTGGTGGACGACACGCTGTCGTTCCTGTTCGAGGACGACGGCTGGATCGGCACCCGCACCCCGGGCCGCCGCGACCTCTACGTGTTCGCCTACGGGCGGGACTTCGCCGGGGCGGTCCGGGGGCTGTACGCGGTCTCCGGCGCCCCGACCCGGCTGCCGCGGTGGGCGCTCGGCAACTGGTGGAGCCGCTACCACGACTACTCCGCGGACTCCTACCTCGCGCTGGTGGACCGGTTCGCCGACGAGGGGCTGCCGTTCTCCGTCGCGGTGATCGACATGGACTGGCACCGGGTCGGCTCCGTGCCGCCCGAGTTCGGGTCGGGCTGGACCGGGTACTCCTGGGAGCCGTCGCTGTTCCCCGACCCGGCCGCGTTCCTCACCGCGCTGCACGAGCGCGGGCTGCGCACCACGCTGAACCTGCACCCCGCCGACGGCGTGCGGGCGTTCGAGGACGCGTACCCCCGGGTCGCCGAGGCCGTGGGCGTCGATCCGGCCTCCGGGGCGCCGGTGCCGTTCGACCCGACCGACCGCGACTTCCTGCGCGCGTACTTCGCCGAGCTGCACCACCCGCTGGAGGAGCAGGGCGTCGACTTCTGGTGGATCGACTGGCAGCAGGGCCGGACCTCGAACGTGCCCGGCGTGGACCCGCTGTGGCTGCTCAACCACTTCCACCACCTGGACGCCGCGCGCGCCGGCGGCCCGGGCATGACGTTCTCCCGGTACGCCGGGCCGGGCAGCCACCGGTACGCGGTCGGCTTCTCCGGCGACGCGGTGATCTCCTGGGACTCGCTGGACTTCCAGCCCGAGTTCACCGCCACCGCCGCGAACATCGGCTACTGCTGGTGGAGCCACGACATCGGCGGCCACACCCGCGGCGTGCGGGACGACGAGCTGGCGACCCGGTGGCTGCAGCACGGGGTGTTCTCCCCGATCACGCGGCTGCACTCGGCGAACAACCCGTTCATCCGCAAGGAGCCGTGGGTGTTCCCGGCCGAGCACCGCGCGGCGATGGCCGACGCGCTGCGGCTGCGGCACCGGCTGGTGCCCTACCTGCACACGATGAACCACCGCGCGGCGGCCGGGACGCCCTTGGTGCAGCCCGTCTACCACCTGCACCCGCGCCGGTCCGAGGCGTTCACGGTGCCGAACCAGCACGCCTTCGGCTCCGAGCTGATGGTGCTGCCCGTGACCAGCCCGCGCAGCCCGGTGTCCCTGCTCGGCCGCGTCCGGGGCTGGCTGCCGCCGGGGCTGTGGACCGACCTGTTCACCGGCACGGTCTACCGCGGGGACCGGTTCGCCGACCTGCACCGCCCGCTGGAGCAGGTGCCCGTGCTGCTGCGGGCCGGCGGGCTGCTGCCGCTGGCCGCGCCGGACGAGCTCGACGCCACCCGGAACCCCGCGGCCCTGGAGGTCGTGGTCGCACCCGCCGCCGACGGCGCCCTGGACCTGGCCGAGGACGTGGAGGACCACGACGTCGCCGCGGGCGACCCGGTCACGGGCGGGGACGGGTCCGGCGACGACCTCGGCGGCACAGGGCCGGCGGCGCGCACGCCGCTGCGCTGGGACGCCGCCGCCGGGCGGTTCACGGTGGGCGCGGTGCAGGGCGAGGCGGCGGCCGTGCCCGCGACCCGCACCTGGACGCTGACGTTCCTCGCGCTGCTGCCGGGCGGACCCGTCACCGCGGGCGGCGCCCCGCTGGCGGTGACCGGCGAGGACGGCCGGTGGTGCGTCACCGTCACCGCGCCGGCCGCCGAGGGCGTCGTGGTCGAGACCGGCCCGCTGCGGGTCGGGCCGGACCGGCGCGCGGCCGTGCGGGAGGTCCTGGAGCGGGCGCAGTGCGGCAACCCCGGCAAGCTCGAGGCCTGGCAGGTCGTCTCGCGCGACGCCGACGCCGCGGAGCGGATCGCCGAGCTCGGCGCGGTGGACCTGCCCGAGGACGTGCGCGCGGCGGTCACCGAGCTGCTGGGGGCGGTGGTCGCCGGCTAGTCGGAACCGTCCGGCCGCAGGTCGTCCGCCCACCGCGCGAACCGTTCGACGATCTCCGCCCGCTCCGCGGCGTCCACACCGTAAGCGGCGAACTCGTGCTCGCCGCGGTCGGCGACGTCCCGGAAGCGCCGCGCCAGGATCCGACGGTCCATGGGCTGCACCTCGCGGCTGTCGCCGAGGTCGATGACGCGCTCGCGGCTGAACCGCCCGGACTGCACGATCAGGTCGACGTCGATGAAGTCGCGGGTCTCAGCGCGGGAGTACAGCGCCGTCATCTTGTTGGCCACGGCGTCCTGCGCGTCCAGCACCCGCCCGATCCCGAGTCGTGCCGGCTCGTGCTCGCGGTAGTCGAGCCCGAGCTGGATGCTGCTGGAGTCCCCGGTGAGCGGGTCGGTGACGACCAGGTCGAGGAAGGTCGGTCCCTGCCGGACGAGGTCGAGCTCCAGGCCCTCCCGGCGGTACGCCGCCTGCAGCGCCTGGCACGCCCGTGCGAACTGCCCGACGTCCGCCCGGTTGGTGAACAGGTCGACGTCCTCGGACAACCGGTCGCCCATCCCGTTCGCGGCGACGGCGTACCCGCCGGCCAGCACGAACCCGTACTCCTCGGTGGCTCCGAGCCCGGTGCGGGCCAGGCGCTCGTGGAACGGCAGCACCGGCTACACGCTCACCGCGCGCAGGCCGAGCTCCCGCAGGTGCGGGAACCGGTCCGTCCACACGTCGCGGCACCGGCGCGGGAGGACCAGGTCCGGCCAGAGCCGCTCGAGCGTCGGCCCGTGCAGCAGGGTCCGCTGGTCGTGCGCGGAGCCGTCCCGCACGACCGCGGAGTAGAGCGCCCTCAGCTCGCCGGGGTCGCCGAGGTCGTAGGTGGGGTCCTGGCTGGTGTTCAGGTGCGGGCGCACGCGCACCACGCCCGACGTCGGCCCCTGGAGCTCGTCGAGGCTGCCCGGGGTCGCGTACGGCACGTGATCGGCGAACCGGTACCCGCGGGGAACCGTGCCGGTGTCGTCCGTGCTCATCGCGACCTCCTCTCCGGACCCAGGGTAGGGCGTGGTGGGCGCTCGCGGGCGGCGCGAGTCAGAGCGGCTGGTCCGCCGCCGGGGCGCCCGGGGCGCTCTCCCGGTGCACGAGCCGGTAGCCGACCGTCACGTGCCGGCCGGGGGAGTCGTCCCCGGCCAGGCGGGCCAGCAGCAGGTCCAGCGCGCGGGTCGCCAGC
>JAPSIJ010000026.1 GCA_031178805.1 Cellulomonas sp.
CGTCTCCGGGGCCGTGGCGAGGCAGTCGCCGGGGACCAGGGCCTCGGTCAGCCGGTACGGGGGCATGGACGTCGTCGCGTCCGCGCCGCCGCCGGGCCAGTCGTCGACGACCTCGGGGCCGGCGGCGGAGGCGTCTGCCGCACCGCCGGGTCCGAGGGGGCGCGCGAGCAGCGGCGCGAGCACCGCGGCGACGACCAGCAGCACCCCGGTCATCACCGCGCCCACCACCACGCCGGCGACCGCCAGCCCGTGGCCCTGCGCGCGGGTGCGCCGGATCCGCCGCAGCGCCGCGATGCCCAGCCCCAGGCCCACGGGACCGGTGAGGCCGGCGGTCAGGACGCCGGCGCCGCTCACGGCGAGGGAGGCCACGGCCAGGCCGTCGGTCGGCACCGTGGGCGGCGGCGACCAGCCGGGCGGGACCGGGGCGCCGGGGTGGCCCCACGGCGGCGGCGGCGCGGGGTACCCGGCCCGCTGCGCCGGGGACGCGCCCGGCTGCCCCGGGTACGCGCCCGGCTGCCCTGGGGACGCGCCCGGCTGCCCTGGGGACGCGCCCGGGTGCGCCGGGTGCGCGCCCGGCTGCCCCGGGTACGCGCCCGGCTGCCCCGGGTGCTGCCCCGGGTACCCACCCACCTGCGGCGGGTGCTGCGCCGGGTACGGCGGCACGGGCGCGCCGGAGCCCGGGTCCTGCGTCGTCATGCGCAGAACCTAGCGGAGCGGGCCCCGCCGCAGGCCCGTCCCGGCGCGGTTCCCCCGGACGGCGCCTACGCGGCGTCCGCGATGTCGAGCACCACGGGGACGTGGTCGGACGGCGCCTTGCCCTTGCGCTCGTTCCGCTCGATCGTCACCCCGGTCACCCGCACGGCGAGCGCGGGGGAGGCCCAGGTGAAGTCGATCCGCATGCCCTCGTTCCGGGGGAACCGGAGCTGCTGGTAGTCCCAGTAGGTGTAGGTGTGCTCCGCGGGGACGTGCTCGCGGGAGACCTCGGTGTAGCCCGCCTCGGCGAACGCCGCGAAGGCGTCCCGCTCCGCCGGGGTGACGTGGGTGCGCCCGGCGAACTTCTCGATGTCCCACACGTCCGTGTCCAGCGGGGCGACGTTCCAGTCGCCGACCAGCGCGACGGGCAGCGCGGGGTCCTCCTCCAGCCACCGGCCGGCCTCCTGCCGCAGGGCCGCCAGCCAGCGCAGCTTGTACTCCAGGTGCGGGTCGCCGACCTCGCGGCCGTTCGGCACGTACAGGCTCCACACCCGCACGCCGCCGCAGCTCGCGCCCAGGGCGCGGGCCTCGGTCACCGGGTCCTCGCCCCACCCGGGCTGGCCGGCGAACGCGTGCTCGACGTCGTGGATGCCGACCCGGGAGGCGATGGCCACGCCGTTCCACTGGCTGAACCCGCTGGTGACGACCTCGTAGCCGGCGGCCTCGAACGCCTCGCGCGGGAACTGCTCGTCCTTGCACTTCGTCTCCTGCATCGCCAGCACGTCGGTGCCGGACCGCTCCAGGAAGGCGACGACCCGGTCGACCCGGGTGCGGATGGAGTTGACGTTCCACGTGGCGAGGCGCATGAGGGGCAACCTACCGGCCCGCCCCGACACCCCCGCACCCCGCGGGCGACCCGCCGGGCGGCCGCGTCGCGGCGACGTCCCCCCGCTCCGTAGGGTGGCGGCATGGGAACCGCACTCATCACCGGGGCCAGCGCCGGACTGGGGCTGGAGTTCGCCTGGCAGCTCGCCACGGCCCGGCACGACGTCGTCCTGGTGGCCCGGGACGCCGAGCGCCTGGAGCGGCTCGCCGCGCAGCTGCGGGCCGCCGCCGGCGTGCACGCCGAGGTCCTCGCCGCCGACCTGACCGACCGGGACGACCTGGAGCGGGTCGCCGACCGGCTGCGCGCCACGGAGCGGCCCGTCGGCCTGCTGGTGAACAACGCCGGCCTCGGGCTCGGGCAGCGGTTCGTGGGCGGGGACCTCGCCCGCGAGGAGGCCGCGCTCGACCTGATGGTCCGGTCGGTGCTGGTGCTGTCGCACGCCGCCGCCGGCGCGATGGTCGAGCGGGGCCGGGGGGCCGTGCTGAACGTCGCCTCCGTCGCCGCGCTGATGGCGTCCGGCACCTACTCGGCGCACAAGGCGTGGGTGCGGACGTTCACCGAGGGGCTGGCCGTGGAGCTCGCCGGCACCGGCGTCACCGCGACCGTCGTCTCGCCGGGGCTCACCCACACCGAGTTCCACGAGCGCGCGGGCATGCACAAGGCGGAGCGCTACCCCGAGATCGCGTGGCTCGGCGCCGACCGGGTGGTCGCCGCGGCGCTCGCGGACGTCCGCCGGGGCGTGGTGCTGTCCACGCCGAGCCTGCGCTACCGGGTCGCGTCGGGGCTGCTGCGCGCCATGCCGCGCACCGCCGTCCGCCGGCTCGGCGAGATCCGCCCGGACTGACCGCCGCACCGCCGGCGGCGCGGCGCTCGCTACCCTGGCGGGCGTGACGAACTCCCCGATGTCCCCGACCCCCCGCGAGCAGCTGCGCGACCTGATCGTCGAGCTCGCCGTCGTGCGCGGCCGGGTCACCCTGTCGTCCGGCCGCGAGGCCGACTACTACGTCGACCTGCGCCGCGTGACGCTGCACCACCGCGCGGCCCCGCTGATCGGCCACGTGCTGCTGGACCGGCTCGAGGAGGTCGGCCTGGGCACCGCCGAGGTGGAGGCCGTCGGCGGGCTCACGCTGGGCGCCGACCCGGTCGCCACCGCGCTGCTGCACGCCGCCGCCTCCCGCGGCCAGGACCTCGACGCGTTCGTGGTCCGCAAGGAGGCGAAGGCGCACGGCATGCAGCGGCGGATCGAGGGCCCGGACATCGCGGGGCGCCCGGTCGTCGTGCTGGAGGACACCTCCACCACCGGCGCCTCGCCGATCGCCGCCGTCGAGGCCGCCCGCGAGGCCGGCGCCGACGTCCGCGGCGTCGCCGTCATCGTCGACCGGGCCACCGGCGCCCGCGAGAAGATCGAGGCGCTCGGCGTGCCGTACCACTACCTGTTCGACCTGACCGACCTCGGCCTGGCCTGACCTGGGCCCGGCCTGACCCCGGCCCGGCCTGACGAGGACGGTCGCCCCGCGGCGGGCTCAGCCCGCGGCGGCGGCCCACTCCGGGACGCGCGGCACCAGGTCGGCGATCGAGTCCAGCACCTGCGTCGGCCGGAACGGGTAGCGGGCGACGTCCTCGGCCCGGGTCGACCCGGTGAGCACCAGGAACGTGCGCAGGCCCGCCTCGATGCCCGCCACCACGTCGGTGTCCATCCGGTCGCCGATCATCGCGGTCGTCTCGGAGTGCGCGTCGATCCGGTTCAGCGCCGACCGGATCATCATCGGGTTCGGCTTGCCGACGAAGTACGGCTGCCGGCCGGTGGCGGCGGTGATCATCGCCGCCACCGCGCCGGTCGCCGGCAGGTCGCCCTCCGCGCTCGGCCCGGTCACGTCGGGGTTGGTGGCGATGAAGCGCGCGCCGCCCTGCACCAGCCGGATCGCCCGGGTGATCGCCTCGAACGAGTACGTGCGCGTCTCGCCCAGCACCACGAAGTCCGGGTCCGCGGAGGTCAGCGTGTACCCGGCCTCGTACAGCGCGGTGGTCAGCCCCGCCTCGCCGATCACGTAGGCCGACCCGCCGGGCTCCTGGTCCGACAGGAACTGCGCCGTCGCCAGCGCCGAGGTCCACAGCGACTCCTCGGCCAGCTCGATGCCCGAGGCGGCGAGCCGGGCGCGCAGGTCCCGGGGCGTGAAGATCGAGTTGTTCGTCAGCACGAGGAACGGGTGGTCGCCGTCGCGTAGCGCCCGCACGAACTCCGGCGCGCCGGGCAGGGCGACGCCCTCGTGCACCAGCACGCCGTCCATGTCGGACAGCCACGAGGTGACGGGCCGGGCGCCGGTCACTGCTCGAACGCCTTCCGCTCGACGGCGGCGCGCTCGGCCGGCTCGTCGTAGCGCTCGTCGCGGGCGGCGGCACCCCGCTGCGCCGCACGGCGGCCGCGCCACAGCTCGATCGCGACGGGCACCACCGAGACGAGCACGATCAGCACGGCGAGGGCCTCGATGTTCTCCCGGACGAACGTGATGGTGCCGAGCAGGTAGCCCAGCACGGTCACCCCGACGCCCCACAGCAGCGCGCCGATGACGTTGTACGAGACGAACGTCCGGTACCGCATGCCCCCGACGCCCGCGGCGACCGGCGCGTACGTCCGCACGATCGGCACGAACCGGGCCAGGATCACCGTCCGGCCGCCGTACTTGTCGAAGTACGCGTAGGTCTGGTCGATGTACTGCTGCTTGAAGATCCGCGAGTCCGGCCGGTTGAACAGCCGGGGGCCGGCCTTGTGCCCGATGAAGTAGGCCACCTGGTCGCCGAGGAACGCGGCGAGGAACAGCAGCACGCACAGCAGCCACAGCGGGAAGTCCAGCGCGTCCTGCGCCACGAGCGCCCCGGCCGTGAACAGCAGCGAGTCGCCGGGCAGCAGCGGGAACAGCAGCCCCGTCTCGATGAACACCACCAGCACGATGCCGATCAGCGCGTACGAGCCGAACGACGAGATCAGGTGCTCGGCGTCGAGCCAGTCGGGCAGCAGGGCCGGCTGCACGCCGACCGCGGGGACCAGGGCCGCGAATGCGGACGTAGCGGGCATGGGGACCAGGGTACGGGGGCCCGTGCGCGAGGATGGCGGACGTGACCGACGACGCCGAGGCCCCGGAGGTCGGGGTCGGCCCCTGGCCCGGCGGCCCGGGCGCGTGGCCGGACGACCCGCGCTACGACCCCGAGCTGCTCGCCCACGGCGACCGCCGCAACGTCGCCGACCGCTACCGGTACTGGACCGTCGACGCCGTGGTCGCGGACCTGGACACCCGGCGGCACCCGTTCCACGTGGCGATCGAGAACTGGGCGCACGACCTCAACATCGGCTCCGTGGTGCGCACCGCCAACGCGTTCAACGCCGCCGGCGTGCACGTCGTGGGCCGCCGCCGGTGGAACCGGCGCGGCGCGATGGTCACCGACCGCTACCTGCACGTGCACCACCACCCGGAGGTCGCCGACCTCCTGGCCTGGGCGGCGGGCGCGGGCCTGCCCGTGATCGGCATCGACAACGTCCCCGGCTCGGTGCCGCTCGACACGTACCCGCTGCCCGCCGCGTGCGTGCTGCTGTTCGGCCAGGAGTCCACCGGGCTGACCCCGGCGGCGCGCGCGGCCGCCGAGGCGGTGCTGCACATCGACCAGTACGGCTCCACGCGGTCGATCAACGCCGGCGCGGCCGCGGCGATCGCGATGCACGCCTGGGCCGTGCGGCACGCCGGGCCGCCGCCGGGGCCCTGACCGCGGCGGCGTCAGCCCGCGTCGCCCAGGCGGCCCCAGAACGACGCCAGCGTCGCCGTCCCGGCGTGCAGCAGGTCGACCCGCACGCTCTCGTCGCTGTCGTGCCAGTGGTCCTCCGGCAGCCCCGTGCCGAAGAACAGCACCGGCGCCCCGGTCACGTCGTGCAGCAGCGAGGCGGGCGAGCCGCCGGCGTTGCGCATCTGCCCGACCTCGTCGACGCGCCAGCCGTCCGCCATCGCCGCGCGCAGCGCCGCCAGGGCCGGGACGTCGTCGGGCGTGCGGTACGGCTCCTGCGTGCTCTCCATCGGGATCTCGAGCGTCCAGTCCACGTGGTCGCCGATCCGCTCCTTCACCCACGACCGCAGCTGGTCCGCGACGCGGGGGATGCTCTGGCCCGGCACCGTGCGGATGCTCAGGTCGGCGCGCGCCACCGAGGGCACGGCGCCGCGGGTGGGCGGGTCGAAGTCGCCCGCGACCACCGTGAGCAGCTCGACCGCGGGCCGCAGCCACAGCCGCTCCAGGGTGGACCAGCCGCGCTCGCCGACGATGCGGTGCGTCTCGGACCGGGCCAGCCAGTCCTCGTCCGAGTACGGCAGCGCGGCGATCCCGGCCCGCTCCTCGTCCGACACCGGCAGGACGTCGTCGTAGAACCCGGGCAGCGTCACCCGCCCGTCCTCGTCGTGCAGCTGGCCGAGCAGCGCCGACAGCGCGAGCGCCGGGTTCGGCGCCGGTCCCGACACCGCCCCGCTGTGCACGTCGCGGCCCGGGCCCACCACCTCCAGCGTCGCGTTGAGCGACCCGCGCAGCCCGAGGCACACGGCGGGCGCGTCGGCGCGCCACAGCATGGTGTCGCTGAGCAGCACCACGTCCGCCTGCGTGGCCTCCGGGTGCTCCTCGAGCAGCTGCGCCAGGTGGGTGGACTGCGCCTCCTCCTCGCCCTCGACCAGCAGCCGGATGTTCACCGCCGGGGCGTCGCGGCCCGTCGCCGCCAGGTGCGCGCGCAGCCCGAACACGTGGCAGAGCACCTGGCCCTTCGCGTCGGAGGTGCCGCGGCCCCAGACCCGGCCGTCACGGACCACGGGGTCGAACGGGTCGGTCTGGCCCCAGTTCTCCGGCTTGGCCGACCGCACGTCGTGGTGGCTGTACACCAGCACCGTGGGGGCGCCCGGGGCGGCGAGCCACTCGGCGTACACGGCGGGGGCACCGCCCTCGACCTCCCACAGCTCCACCCGGGGGAACCCGGTGGCCCGCAGCTCGCCGGCCAGCCAGTTGGCCGACCGCTGCAGCGTCATCTGGTTCTCGGCCACGCCGGCGACGCCGGGGATCCGGGCCCACGCCACCAGGCGGGCGACGAGGTCGTCGAGGTGCTCGGCGGCGTACGCGTGGATCCGGTCGACCTGGGGGTTCGTCGCGGTGTCGATGATCTGCTCCCGTCCGGGGGCGGCCGTGGCCGCGCCGACGATCGGGACGCTGCAACCGGCCCCACCAGGCTCGCACCCGGGACGCGGGCCCGCACCCGGACCGCCCCGGCGTCCGGTGGGCAGGACGTCCCGGACGACCGGTGCGCCGGACGTGCCAGACTTGGTGCGATAGCGAACCCTTCTTTTCTTTGGAGCTGCTGCGATGCCCATCGCCACCCCTGAGGTGTACGCCGAGATGATCGACCGGGCGAAGGCGGGCAAGTTCGCCTACCCGGCCGTCAACATCACGTCCTCCCAGACCATCACCGCCGCGCTGCAGGGCTTCGCCGAGGCCGAGTCCGACGGCATCCTGCAGGTGTCCGTCGGTGGCGCCGAGTACGCCTCCGGCTCCACGGTGAAGGACCGCGTCTCGGGCACCCGCGCGCTCGCCGCGTACGCCACCGAGGTCGCCAAGGGCTACGGCATCACCGTCGCCCTGCACACCGACCACTGCGTCAAGAAGAACCTGGACTCCTGGGTCCGCCCGCTCCTGGCCCTGGAGGCCGAGGAGGTGAAGGCCGGCAAGAACCCGACCTTCCAGTCGCACATGTTCGACGGCTCGGACATCCCGCTGGACGAGAACCTCGTCATCGCCGCGGAGCTCCTCGAGCTGTCGCAGGCGGCGCGCACCATCCTCGAGATCGAGGTCGGCGTCGTCGGCGGCGAGGAGGACGGCCACGAGGCCGCCATCAACGACAAGCTGTACACCACGGCCGAGGACGGCCTGGCGACGGTCCGCGCGCTCGGCGCCGGCGAGAAGGGCCGCTACCTGACGGCCCTCACCTTCGGCAACGTGCACGGCGTGTACAAGCCGGGTGCCGTCAAGCTGCGCCCGTCGATCCTGGCCGACATCCAGAAGGCCGTCGGCGACGAGATCGGCAAGGAGAACCCGTTCGACCTGGTCTTCCACGGCGGCTCGGGCTCCACGGCCGAGGAGATCGCCGAGGCGGTCGACAACGGCGTCATCAAGATGAACATCGACACCGACACCCAGTACGCGTTCACGCGCCCCGTGGTCGGCCACATGTTCAGCAACTACGACGGCGTCCTGAAGGTCGACGGCGAGGTGGGCAACAAGAAGGCCTACGACCCGCGCGCCTGGGGCAAGCTGGCCGAGGCCGGCATGGCCCAGCGCATCGTCGAGGCGAGCCAGCAGCTGCGCTCCGCGGGCCAGCGCCTGCGCTGACCCGACGCGACCAGGGCCCCGGCCCGGACGCGACGAGGGCCCGGCCACCTGTCCAGGTGGCCGGGCCCTCGTGCGTGCGGGGGGTGCTGCGGCGGGCGTGCCGCGGGCGGCGGGTCAGCCGCGCGGGGCGTCGTCCACGACGTCGAGCAGCTCGCCGATCCGGGTGACCTCGAGCAGGAACTGCACGGTCGGCGGCACGTGCAGCAGCCGCACCCGGTGCGGCGTCCGGGACGCCAGGCGGGCGAGGAACGCCACGCCCGAGGAGTCCATGAACGTCACGTGGTGCGCGTCGACCTCGATCGGGACGCCCGCCTGCTCGGCGTCCGTGGTGGCCTGCGCCAGGTCGGCGCCGAGGTCGGCGTCGACCTCGCCCGACAGGACGATGGTGGTCCGGTCGGGGGACAGGATGACGTGGACCGAGCCCGGCTCGCCCGGGGCGTCGCGCGGAGCAGGTACCGTCGGCGCCGGGGCGCCTTCCGCGCCCTGGTCCCCGGCGAGCCCGCCCGGCGGTGTGCTGTTACCGTCGCGCACGATGCTCCCTTCCCTCCGGGCGGCGGCCGTCCGGCCGCGCCGGGTATCGGCGTCGTCCGGTGGGTGGCTTCGCCGGACCTGTCGGGAACGCTAGACGATCGGAGGCGGTGGTGGTCAACTCCACGCCACGTGCCGGCGCCGAGGAGACCCCGCCGCCGTTCGGCGCCGAGGCCGGCCAGGCCCTCGGGACGCCCGTCCTCGTGGCCTCCGCGACCGAGCCCGGCTGGCCCGTCGTGTGGGTCAACCGCGCCTTCACCGAGACCACCGGCCTGACCCTCGCCGACGTCGCCGGGCCCGCCCGCGGCCTCGTCGCCACGTCCGCCGAGGACGGCTCCGGCCTGCGCCACCTGGAGGAGGCGGTCCGCGCCCACCGGGCCACCTCCGCCCTGCTGCGGCTGCGCCGCGCCGGCGGGGAGTGGTTCTGGGCCCGGACCGTCGTCACGCCCGTCGCCGGCGAGGGTGACGGGCCCGCCTACTGGATCGCCGCCATGGTCGACGTCACCGCCGACGTCGACCGGGACGCCGCCGTCGCCGCCGAGGTCGAGGTCGTCCGGCGGGAGAGCGAGGACCTCGCGCTGATCGGCGCCGTCTCCGACCTCGTGATGGACCTGGACGACCCGTACGGCCTGCGCGCCATCGCCGACCTGCTGTCGCGCCGCGTCGTCGCCTGGGCCGGCTTCTACGTGGACGACGACGGGCTGCAGGCCGCCGAGGGCGTCGACACCAGCCGCGCCACCCGCCTCCCGGGCCGCCGGCGCGACGCGGGTGCCCGCCCGGTGTTCGTCCGCCGGGGCCGCGCCGCGGGCCAGGACCCCGTGCAGCGGATGCTCGACGGGGAGGGCGAGGGCGCCGCGTTCCCCCTGGACCTCGACCTCGACGCCGCGCACGAGACCGGCTCCGCCACCGCGTGGCTCGCGGAGGACCTCCGCGGCCGCGTGCCCGAGCACCTGCGCACCGGGCACGTCGCCGTGCTGCCGCTGCCGGGCCGGCACCGCGTGCTCGGCGCGCTCGCGGTCGTCGCCCGCCCCGCGGAGGTGCCCGCCGACCGGCCCGCGCCGGCCGCCGACGTGCCCACCCGCGGCGGCCTCGACGAGCGCACCCGCACCATCCTGTCGCTCACCGCCCGCCGCGTCGGGCTCGGCATGGAGAACGTCCGGCTGTACGCCCGCGAGCACCGCGTGGCCGAGACCCTGCAGCGGGCGATGCTCCCCGAGCAGGCGGAGGTCGAGGGGCTCGACGTCTGGTCCTACTACGCGCCCAACGTCGTGTACGCCCAGGTCGGCGGCGACTGGTACGACGTCGTGCAGATCAGCCGGGACGTCGTCGGCGTCGTGATCGGCGACGTGGTCGGGCACGACGTCGAGGCGGCGGCCGCCATGGGCCAGCTGCGGTCCGTCGTGCGGGCCTACGCCTTCGAGGTCACCGAGCCCGGGCCCGTCCTGGAGCGCGTCGACCAGCTCGTCGGCGGCATGCGGATCCCGCGGTCCGCCGGCCTGGTGCTCACCACCCTCGCCCGGCGCGAGCCCGAGGACGGCGGCTGCCCCACCTGGCACCTGGAGTACTCCCGCGCCGGGCACCTGCCCGCGCTGCTCGTCCGGCAGGGCGAGGTCGTCCTGCTCGACGACGCAGGCGGCCCGCTGATCGGCTTCGGCCACGGCAGCCGCCGCACCGCCGGCGTGGACCTCCAGCCCGGCGACGTCCTGGTGTTCTACACCGACGGCCTGATCGAGCGCCGCGACCGCGCCCTCCCCGACGGGCTCGCCGCCCTCCGGGAGGTCGCCGCCGGGGCCACCGCGGTGGACGCCGCCGGCATCGGCGAGGAGCTGCTCGCCCGCCTCGCCGACAGCCCCGAGGACGACGTCGCCGTCGTCGTCGTGCGCGTGCCCGACCTGACCGACACCTCCGGCCACGGCGGCAACGTGCGCAGCCGGCGCTGGCAGCTGCCCGGCGAGCCCGCGTCCATCGCCCGCGCCCGGCACGCCGTGCTGCGCACCTGCCACGCCTGGGACCTCGGCGACGCCGCCAACGCGGAGCTCGTCGTCTCCGAGCTCGTCGCCAACGCCGTCCTGCACGGCTGGGGCCGCGTCACGCTGCGGCTGCACGACACCGGCGAGGGGCTGCGCATCGAGGTCGAGGACTCCAACCCGACCCCGCCCGTCGCCACCGAGGGCCACCCCGGGCGGATCGGCGGCTTCGGCATGCGGATCGTCGAGCGGCTGGCCGACTGGGGCTGGCGGCCGTCCCGCGGCGGCAAGGTGGTCTGGGCGCGCGTGCGGCCGACGTCGCCGGGCTGACGAGGAGCGGGCCGGGCTCGCGGGCCGGGTCGTCCCGGCCGGCTCCGGCCGCGGCTCAGGCGGGGAGGCGCGGGTAGGGGAGGCTCAGGCTGGGCAGGCTCAGGCTGGGGAGGCTCAGGCGGGGGAGGACGCGTCCTGCGTCACGGCGGGCTCGCCGTCCGCCGCGTCCTCGGCGCAGCGGTGCTCCGCGTCGATGCGGAACAGCTCCAGCGCGCCGCAGATCTCCAGCACGAACAGGTCACGGGGGTCCGCGCCGCGCAGCACCGTCGCGCCGCCGCGCTTGCGGCTCGCGTCGGCCAGCGAGATGAGGAACGCCGCGCCGGTCGAGTCCATGAACGTCACGTCGCACATGTCGATCACCAGCAGCTGCCGGCGCAGGCCCACCACCCGGGCCGCGATCTCCGGGAACTGGTCCCGCTCGGCGAGGTCGA
The DNA here is from genome assembly GCA_031178805.1 of Cellulomonas sp. Taxonomy (GTDB): domain Bacteria; phylum Actinomycetota; class Actinomycetes; order Actinomycetales; family Cellulomonadaceae; genus Cellulomonas. Next base: position 11,238 of record JAPSIJ010000026.1, read on the forward strand.
GGTCGCCGGCGATGACGAGGGTGGTCGTCGCAGCCGAGGTGGCGATCTCGATCATGGGGGAGCCTCCGACGGGGGACGTGCATGCACGGGCCTCATGACTGTAACCACCTGCGCGGCCCGACCGCACGCGGGCGCCGCCTGCGACACTGGCTGCCATGACCGGACCGAACCTGCTGGAGCCCGAGCCCACCCGGCTGCCCGACGGCGCCGACGCCGAGGCGCGCGCCGTCCTGACCGCCGGCGGCGACCCCCGCGACGCCGCCCGCCGGGTGCCCGCCTCGTCCCTCGCCTGGGCGCTGCTCGCCGAGCGCGCGCTGCGCGACGAGGGCGACCCGGTGGCCGCCTACGCCTACGCCCGCACCGGCTACCACCGCGGCCTCGACGCCCTGCGCCGCGCCGGCTGGCGCGGCCGCGGCCCGGTCCCCGCGGACCACGAGGCCAACCAGGGCTTCCTGCGCGCGCTGCTCGCCCTCGCCGAGGCCGCCGAGGCCATCGAGGAGCAGGACGAGGCCGAGCGCTGCACCCAGTTCCTCGCCGACTCCGGCACCTCGCCGGAGGAGGTCTCCGCGCTCCGCTGAGCCGCACGCGCCGGACGGCGGGCCCCGGGCTCCGGTAATCTTCCGGAGGTACCGGGGTCGCCTGCCGTCCGGTGCCCGGGCCGGGACGCCCGCCGCCGGGCAGGGTGGGAGTGGTGATCACATGCCGGCCGTCGTGGTGCTCGGGACCCAGTGGGGTGACGAGGGCAAGGGCAAGGCGACCGACCAGCTCGGGTCGCGGATCGACTACGTCGTGAAGTTCAACGGCGGCAACAACGCCGGGCACACCGTCGTCATCGACGGCGAGAAGTACGCCCTGCACCTGCTGCCGTCCGGCATCCTCTCGCCGGGGGTCACCCCCGTCATCGGCAACGGCGTCGTCATCGACATCTCCGTGCTGTTCGAGGAGATCGACGCCCTCGAGGCCCGCGGCGTCTCCGCCGAGCGGCTGCTGGTGTCGTCCGCCGCGCACGTCATCGCGCCCTACCACCGGACGGTCGACAAGGTCACCGAGCGCTTCCTCGGCAAGCGGAAGATCGGCACCACCGGCCGCGGCATCGGCCCGGCGTACGCCGACAAGATCAACCGGGTCGGTATCCGCATCCAGGACCTGTTCGACGAGAAGATCCTGCGGCAGAAGGTCGAGGGCGCCCTCGACCAGAAGAACCACCTGCTGGTGAAGGTCTACAACCGGCGCGCCATCACCGTCGACGAGACCGTCGAGGACCTGCTGGGCTACGCCGAGCGGCTGCGCCCCTACGTCGCCGACACCCCGCTCGTGCTCAACCAGGCGCTCGACGCGGGCAGGACCCTCGTGTTCGAGGCCGGCCAGGCCACCATGCTCGACGTCGACCACGGCACGTACCCGTTCGTCACGTCGTCGTCGGCCACCGCCGGCGGCGCGTGCACCGGCTCCGGCGTCGGCCCCACCCGCATCGACCGGGTCGTCGGCGTCGCCAAGGCGTACACCACGCGCGTCGGCGAGGGCCCGTACCCCACCGAGCTGTTCGACGAGGACGGCGAGTGGCTCCGGCAGACCGGCGGCGAGTTCGGCACCACCACCGGCCGGCCCCGCCGCACCGGCTGGTACGACGCCGTCGTCGCCCGGTACTCCTCGCGGATCAACGGCCTCACCGACCTGGTCGTCACCAAGCTCGACGTGCTCACCGGCCGGGACAAGATCCCCGTCGCCGTCGCGTACGACGTGGACGGCCGCCGGTTCGACGAGATGCCGGACGACCAGAGCGACTACCACCACGCGAAGCCGGTCTACGAGTACCTCGACGGCTGGACCGAGGACATCTCCGGCGCCCGCGAGCTGTCGGACCTGCCGGTCAACGCCCAGCGGTACCTCACCCACCTCGAGGAGATCTCCGGCTGCCGGATCTCCGCCGTCGGCGTCGGCCCGGGCCGCGAGGCCACCGTCGCCATCCACGACCTGCTCGGCTGAGCCGCGGACACCGGCCCCGCCGTGCGCGGCGGGGTCGGTAGGGTCGGCGGCGTGAAGATCCTCGTCGTCGGGACCGGCGCCCGCGAGCACGCCCTCACCCTGGCCCTGTCCCGCGACCCGCAGGTCGCCGAGCTGCACGCCGCCCCGGGGAACCCCGGCATCGGCGCCCTCGCCACCCTGCACCCCGTGGACCCGCTCGACGGCGCCGCCGTCGCCGCGCTCGCCACCTCGCTCGGCGCCGACCTCGTCGTCGTCGGGCCCGAGGCGCCCCTCGTCGCCGGCGTGGCCGACGCCGTGCGCGCCGCCGGCGTCCCGGTGTTCGGGCCCAGCGCCGCCGCCGCGCGGCTGGAGGGCTCCAAGGCGTTCGCCAAGGAGGTCATGGCGGCCGCCGGCGTGCCCACCGCCGACCCCGTCGTCGTCACCGAGTCGGCCGCCGCCGAGGCCGCCCTCGACACCTTCGGCGCCCCGTACGTCGTCAAGGACGACGGGCTCGCCGCCGGCAAGGGCGTCGTCGTCACCCAGGACCGCGCCGCCGCGCTGCAGCACGCCCTCCACTGCCTCGCGCGACCCGGCGGCCAGGTCGTCGTCGAGGACTACCTCGACGGTCCCGAGGTCTCGCTGTTCGTGCTGTCCGACGGCAGCCACGTCGTGCCGCTCGTGCCCGCGCAGGACTTCAAGCGCGTGGGCGACGCCGACACCGGCCCCAACACCGGCGGGATGGGCGCCTACTCGCCCCTCCCGTGGGCGCCGCCCGGGCTCGTCGACGAGGTCGTCGCCCAGGTCGCCCAGCCCACCGTCGACGAGATGGCCCGCCGCGGCACGCCCTTCGTCGGCGTCCTGTACTGCGGCCTCGCGCTCACCAGCCGCGGCACCCGGGTCGTGGAGTTCAACGCCCGGTTCGGCGACCCCGAGACGCAGGTCGTCCTCGCGCGGCTCGCCACCCCCCTCGCCGGCGTCCTGCTCGCCGCCGCCACCGGCGGCCTGCGCGACCTGCCGCCCCTGCGCTGGCACGACTCGGCCGCGGTCACGGTCGTCATCGCCTCCTCCGGCTACCCCGAGGCGCCGCG
>JAPSIJ010000316.1 GCA_031178805.1 Cellulomonas sp.
TCAGCCCTCGGCGGGCGCGGTCTCCTCGTCGGCGTGCGCGTCCTCGTCCTCGTGGGCGTGCTCGTCCTCGTGCGCGTGGTCGTCGTGCTCGTCCTCGTGGGCGTGCTCCGACACCGCGCCCGAGGCGCCGGCGATCTCGTTCGGCGTCACCTCGAGGTCACCGGACAGCCAGACCTCGCCGGAGACGATGTCCACCGCGTGCACCGAGTTCGTCGCCGGGTCGGTGACGTAGGCCGAGCCGTCGAGCACCGTCACCGCGGGACGCGGCTCCTGCCACTCCGTCGGCTCCTCCCAGGCGTCGATCACCGGGATCGACCGCACCAGGGTGCCGGTCTCCGGGTCGATCACGTGCAGGGAGCCGTCGGTGCCGAGCACCAGCGCCTCGCCGTCGTCGCCGCGGGCGAGCGAGCGGAAGGTGTAGGACGACGGCAGGTCGACCAGCTGCAGCGAGCCGTCGCGGGTGTCGATCAGCGAGACGCGGGTCGGGCGCTCGAGCTCGGCGTCCGGGTCGCTCTTGTAGTCGCCGAGCACGATCGGGGAGACCTCGGTGCCGGCCTGGTTGCCGATGCGGCCGTAGGCGTCGGGCGCCGCGACCTTGGTGATGGTGCCGCCGGAGTAGACGACGGCGCCGTCCTCGCAGCCGATGACCACGGCCTCGTCGGCGGCGACGGCCTCGCCGTGCACGCCGGGGCACTCGTCGGAGGCGGCGATCTCGGTGTCGTCGGCGTCGAGCACCCGGATGCCGGTGCGGGCGTCCTCGGTGCCCTCGGAGACGACGAGCGTCCCGTCGGACAGCTCCACCGCGACGCCGTGGTGCGCGCTCGGGGTGGTGTACTCGCGGGCGTCGGCGTCGGGGTCGGCCAGCTCGTCGGAGTCGACGACCGTGACGGCGCCGGTGCCGTCGGCGAACAGCGCGGTGCGGCCCTCGTGCGGGACGACGTGGCCCGGCTTCTCGGCGGACCACAGGACGTCCGTGAGCACCGGGTCGCTGGTGTACGCGTGGGTGTGGTCGCCGTGCGGCTCCGTCCACGTGCCCGCGTCGAGCACCTGGAAGCCGCCCGTGGTCGACACCATGATGTGCCGGTTGTCGCCCGCGCCGTTGAGCCGGTTGAAGCCCTCCAGCGGGATGTCCGTGAGGACCTCGAGCGTGCTGGCGTCCAGCACCTGGATGCCGCCGTCGTAGGTCACGGCCAGCCGCGGCTTGGCGGTGGCGACCTCGGTGGCGGCGGGGGCGGTGGACTCCTCGGGCGCGGCGGACGGCGCGGCGGTGCCGGCGTCGCCCTGGCCGCAGGCGGCGAGCAGGGTGACGGCGAGGCCGAGGCCGAGGGCCGGGACGAGGCGCGGTCGGTGGCGGGTGATCAGGCTCATGTGGGGGGCGGGCGGCCGCGGGGCCGGTGCGGGTGCACACGGGGGCGCGGCTGCCGTCTCCTCTCCGGTCGCGGGGGTGGGACAACGCGGTCACGCTAACACAACTGATACCCAGTCTCAGTAGCGGTAGCACCCAGGTGCCTGTGCTCCGCACGGACCCCGTAGCCTCGGACCGGTCGGGATCGCCGGAGGGAGCCGCCCGAGATGGACCTGCTGCTGATCGGGGTGGTCGGGGCGGTCGCCGTGGTGACGGTGACCGCGCTCGCGCCGCGGGTGGGCGTGGCCGCGCCGCTGCTGCTCGTCGCGCTCGGGGTGCTGATCAGCCTGGTGCCGGCCGTGCCGGCGGTGGAGATCGAGCCCGAGTGGATCCTCGGCGTGGTGCTGCCGCCCCTGCTGTACGCGACGTCGGTGTCGATGCCGACGATGGACTTCCGGCGCGACCTGACGGCGATCAGCGGCCTGTCCGTGCTGCTGGTCGTGGCGACCTCCCTCGTGCTCGGCCTGCTGTTCTCCTGGCTGGTGCCCGACGTGTCGCTCGCCACCGGCATCGCGCTCGGGGCGGTGCTCAGCCCCACGGACGCGGTGGCCACCTCGGTCGTCCGGCGGTCCGGCGTCAGCCCGCGGGTCGTCACGGTCCTGGAGGGCGAGAGCCTGCTGAACGACGCCTCCGCGCTGGTGCTGCTCCGCTCCGCGGTGGCGGCCACGGCGGCGTCGGTGTCGCTGTGGCAGGTGGCGACGGACTTCGTGTTCGCGGTCGTGGTGGCCGTGGCGGTCGGCGCGGTCGTGGGGAGGGTCAGCCTGCTGGTCCGCACCCGGCTGCAGGACCCGCACCTGACCACCGCGGTGTCGTTCATCGTGCCGTTCGTCGCCTACATCCCCGCCGAGGACCTCGGTGCCTCCGGCCTGGTCGCCACCGTCGCGGCCGGCCTCGTCGCCGGCGCGGGCAGCGTGCGGCTGCGCCCGCAGGACCGGATCGCGGAGGCGGCCAACTGGCGGACCCTGGAGCTGCTGCTCGAGGGCGCCGTGTTCCTGGTGATGGGCCTGGAGCTCTACGGGCTGGTGGTCGAGGTGCAGCGCGACCACGGCAGCCTGTGGGTGGCGGTGGGGCTCGCGGCGCTCGCGGCGGTGGTCGTGCTGGCGGTCCGGGCCGGGTACGTCGCGTTCCTGCTGGCGACGCTGTCCCGGCGCGCGCGGCGGGGCAGCTCGGTGCGCGACTACCTCGCCGCGTTCACCGACCCGGCGCGCGCCGGTGCCGGGGCAGGCCCGGACGGGGCCGCCGTGCCGCGGGACGAGGTGCGTGCCGCCGTGCGCGCCGTCCCGGCCGGCCGGCTGCGGCGGCTGCTCGCCCGGCGCCGCGCCCGGCGCGAGCACGCCGCCCCGGAGACGCGCCGCCTGCGGCTGCGCGCCCGGGTCACCCGGACGATCGCCGACATCGACTACCTGCAGGCGGAGCCGCTCGGCCCGCGCGAGGGCGCCGTCCTCGTCTGGGCCGGGATGCGCGGTGTGGTCACGCTGGCCGCGGCGCAGTCGCTGCCGCTCGAGACGCCGCACCGCGCGCTGCTGGTGCTGGTGGCGTTCGTCGTGGCGGCCGGGACGCTGCTGGTGCAGGGCGGCACGCTCGGGGCCCTGGTGCGCCGCCTGGGCGTGGCCCGCGGCGGGGAGGACCACCGCGCCGAGCTCGACCGCCTGGTGGCCGAGATGGGCCGCGCCGCGGCCGAGCTGCTCGACCGCCCGGACCTGTGCCGGCCCGACGGCACGCCGTACGACCCCGTGGTGCTGGAGAAGGCGCGCCGGGTCGCGGAGCGGCAGGGGGCGGAGGCGGGCGAGTCCGCCGAGGCCGACGCCGACCGGACCTCCGCCGCGGCGCAGGTGCGCGAGCTGCGGCTCGCGCTGCTGGAGGCCCAGCGCGCGGCGCTGCTGCGCGTGCGCGACCTCGGCACGGCGAGCTCCGGCGCGCTGACGGAGGCGCTGCGGGTGCTCGACGCGGACCAGATCAGCCTGGAGCTGCGGGCCCGCGACGCCGGCTGAGCGGTGCCGGACGCGGGCCGGTCGGTCCCGGGCCGGTCAGGGCAGCGGGCCGCCGCGGGCCGCGAGCATGTCCTGCAGGGCGACGAGCTCGCGCTCCTGCGACCGGACGATGGTCGTAGCGAGGGCGACGACCTGCGGCCGCCGGGCGTGCTCGACGGCGTACTC
>JAPSIJ010000317.1 GCA_031178805.1 Cellulomonas sp.
CGGACGACGCCGACTCGACCTACCTGCTCGCCACCACCCCGCGCGACTGGCAGCCGAGCCCGGCGGTCGCCGCGGCACAGCTCACCGCGCTGCGGGACGCCCCGTGGGTGGACACCACGACGGTCGCCGACGTGCGGGAGGCCGCCGCCGCGGGCACCGCCGACGACGACGGATCGGCCCGGCCCGCGCTGCCGGCCACCGAGCGGACCGACGGCGAGCTCACCCCCGCGTGGGTGAACGCCCTGTCCGCCGGGTGGCGCGCCGCCGGGGAGTTCGCCGCCGTGGTCGACGACCCCGCCGCCCTGCTCGACGGCCTGGACGCGGACCTGGTGGCGCCGCTCGCCGTCGCCTGGCGGGACGACCCCGACGGGCGGACGGCCGCCGTGAACACCGCGCTCGGCGAGGCCAACGCCCGCCAGTCCGGCCTGACGGTGGTGCCCAACGAGCAGTTCACCGTCATCTCCAGCTCCGCGCAGATCAACGTCGCCGTGCGCAACGACCTCGACCAGGTCGCGCGGGTCCGGGTCGAGCTGCGCCCGCAGAAGGGCTGCCTCGACACGACCCGGTCCGAGGTCACCGAGGTGCAGCCGAACGACGACACCGCCGTGGTGCTCACGCTGCGCGCCAACGCGAACTGCGACGTGACGGTGGACGTGTCGCTGGTGTCGGAGTCCGGCCGCGAGCTCGCGACGCCGGCGACGTTCTCGGCCCGCGTCGCCCCGACCATCGAGAGCGTCGGCGCCGTCGTCGTCGGCGTCCTGCTGCTGCTGGCCCTGGCGTTCGGCATCTGGCGGACCGTGCGCCGCGGCCAGACCGCCCGCCGCGGGGCCCGGGTCGCCGCGGACGCCGCCGGCACCGCGGACGCCGCGCCCGCCGACCCCCCGCAGACCGCCCCCGGACGACAGGACCCCTGATGAGCACGCCCGCCCCCGCCACCGGCGGCGCGGACCCGGACGGCACGGCCGCGGGCACCACGGCCGGCGGCGGCGTCGACCCCGACGCCTCGACCACCGCCCCGCGGGCGTCGTCGGGGCTCGGCCGCTCGTCGCTGATCATGGCGTCGGGCACGGCGGCGTCGCGGGTGCTCGGGCTCGTCAACACGACGCTGCTCGCCTGGGCGATCGGCCTGACCGGCAGCACGGTCGCCAACGCCTTCTCGGTCGCGAACAAGCTGCCCAACACGCTCTACCTGCTCATCGCCGGCGGGGTGCTGAACGCCGTGCTCGTCCCGCAGGTCGTGCGCGCGTACCGCCGGCCGGACGGCCAGCAGTACGTCGACCGGCTGCTGACGCTCGGCATCGTGCTGCTCGGCGCGCTCGCCGCCGTGGTGACCGCCGCGGCGCCGCTGCTCGTCTGGTTCTACTCGGACTTCGCGGACCCGAGGGCCACCGCGGTCGCGACCGCCCTGGCGTACTGGTGCATCCCCCAGGTGTTCTTCTACGGCCTGTACTCCCTGCTCGGGCAGATCCTCAACGCCCGCGGGTCGTTCGGGCCGTACATGTGGGCACCGGTCGTGAACAACCTGGTGTTCATCGCCGGCCTCCTCGTCCTGGTGCGGACGTACGGGCAGGTCGGCGCCGGCACCGACGTGGCGGAGTGGACGGCGGGCCAGACCGCGCTGCTCGGCGGGTCGGCGACGCTCGGCATCGCCGTGCAGGCGCTCGTCCTGCTGGTACCGCTCTACCGCAGCGGCTTCCGGTACCGGCCGCGGTGGGGCCTGCGCGGCTCCGGGCTGGGCACCGCCGGGCGGGTGGCGTCCTGGACGTTCCTCGGCCTGCTGATCGGGCAGGTCGGCGTCTGGCGGATCAGCGTCGTCGCGTCGTCGGTGAGCGGCGACGTCGCCGGCAACGCCGTGTACGACCGGGCGTTCCTCATCTTCATGCTGCCCCACTCGCTCGTGACCGTGTCCCTGGCGACGGCCCTGTTCACCCGGCTGTCCGGGCGGGCCGCCGCCGGGGACACGGCGGGCGTCCGCGGCGACCTGTCCCTGGGCGTGCGGACGATCGGGGTCTTCACCCTGCTGGCGACCACCGGGATCGCCGTGCTGGCGTTCCCGCTCGGCCGCGTCATGTTCCCGGCGGAGTCCGACGCCGGGGTGCACGCCTTCGCCCTCGCCGCCGTCCTCCTGCTCCTCGGTCTCGTCCCGTTCGGCATCTGGTCGCTCTGCCAGCGCGTCTACTACGCCTACGAGGACGCCCGCGGCATGGTGCCGGTCCAGGTGCTGATGGCGGCGGTCGTCGTCGGCGGCACCGAGCTCGGCCGCGCGGTGCTCGACGAGCGCTACTGGGTGGCGGCGGCCTGCGCCTCGATGGCGCTGTCCTACCTCGTGGGCGCGCTGGTGGCGCTCGTCGCGGTGCGCCGGCGGCTCGGCGGGGTGGACGGCCGCCGCATGCTCGGTCTGCACCTGCGGGCGGGGTCCGCCGCGGTGCTGGCCGCGGCCGCCGGCCTCGGGCTGCTCGCGCTGCTGGGTCCCGTCACCGGCGTCGCGGACGCCGTGCTCGCGTGCGTGCTCGGCGCGGGGCTGATGACGGCGGTGTACGTCGGCACGCTCGCCGCGCTGCGCGTCCCGGAGCTGCGGGGGCTCGCCGCACCCGTCCTGCGGCGCCTCGGCCGCGGTCGCTGACCGCCGCCGCGCCGCGCCGGACGGGACGTGGCGCGTCCCCAGGGGGCGCCGCCGGTCGGACACGGTGGCGGCCCGCCCGTCTAGCATGACGGGGAGCCCCGGGCCCGGCACGGACCCGGCTCGACGCAGGGACGAGCGGCCCGCGGGCCGCCCCGACGACCGGACGGAGGACCACGTGGTGCAGGCCCGCCCCGGCGACCCCGGACGCCGCGAGACGACCGCCGGCCGTCCCGGCACCGTCGTCGCCGGCCGCTACCGGCTCGACGCGCCGCACCCCGCCGTGCTGCCGGGCGCCGAGCGCTGGTCCGGCACCGACCAGATCCTCGCCCGCCCGGTCACCGTCACCCTGGTCACCGGCGAGCGGACGGCCGCGGTGCTCGACGCCGCCCGGCGCGCGGCGCTCGTCGTCGACCCGCGCCTCGCCCGGATCCTCGACGTCGGCACCGCGGACGGCACCGGCTACGTCGTCACCGCAGCCGTCGACGGCCGCAGCCTGGCGGCGCTGGCCGCCCGCGCGCCGCTCACCGCCGACCAGGCCAGGGCCGTCGTCGGCGAGGCGGCCGCCGCCCTCGAGGCCGCCCGCCGCCGCGGCGTGCACCACCTCGCCCTGCGCCCGGAGTCCGTCGTCCTCACCGCGGGCGGCCGGGTCGTCGTCGAGGGCCTCGCGGTCGACGGGGAGGTCGTCGGTGCCGCGTCCGGCGGCGCGCACGCCATGAGCCGCGCCGACACGGTCGGCCTGGTCCGCGTGCTGTACGCCGCGCTGACCGGCCGCTGGCCGGCGCCCCGCAGCACCGGCGCACCGGCGGTCCCCAGCTTCGACGAGTGGTCCGCCGCCCGGACCGGGGCGGCACCCGCCGCCGGCCCGCTGCCCGACGCGGGGCTGCCCGAGGCGCCCGAGCACGACGGCACGCCGCTGCCGCCGGTCGACCTCGTGGC
>JAPSIJ010000318.1 GCA_031178805.1 Cellulomonas sp.
CCGAGCGTGGCGTAGCGGCCCGGGATCCACTCGCGGACCTGGTCGGCCACGAGGTGGTCGTAGTCCGTGGTGGCGACGAACGGGCCCTCGGCGCCCTGGAGCTTGGCGGTGAGGTACGGCGTGCGCGCCTCGCCACCCGGGTTGAGGAACGCCTGCTCGTCGGCGGCCAGCGCGTCGCGGCGCAGCTCGTTCCAGGACGTCACCGACCAGACCGCGGCGCTGACGCCCCAGTCCTGGGCCAGCAGCTCCTGGGCCTCGATGGCCCACGGCACCGCCACGCCGGAGGCGAGGATCTGGGCCTTCGGCCCGTCGCCCTCCGCCGGCTTCAGCAGGTGGATGCCCTTGAGGATGCCCTCGACGTCGACGTCCTCCGGCTCGGCCGGCTGCACGATCGGCTCGTTGTAGACCGTGAGGTAGTAGATGACGTCGGGGTCGCGGCCGTCCTCGCCGAACATCCGCTGCAGGCCGTCGCGCACGATGTGCCGGATCTCGTACCCGTACGCCGGGTCGTAGTGCACGACGTGCGGCATGGTGCCCGCGAGCAGCGGCGAGTGGCCGTCGGCGTGCTGCAGGCCCTCACCCGTGAGGGTGGTGCGGCCGGCGGTCGCGCCGATCAGGAACCCGCGGGTCATCTGGTCGCCGGCGGCCCAGAACTGGTCGCCGGTCCGCTGGAACCCGAACATCGAGTAGTAGAAGTAGAACGGGATCAGCGGCTCGCCGTGCGTGGCGTAGGACGTGCCGACCGCCTGGAACGCGGCGGCCGACCCGGCCTCGTTGATGCCGGTGTGCATGATCTGGCCGGACTCGGACTCCTTGTAGGAGAGCATGAGGTCGCGGTCCACGGCGAGGTAGTTCTGGCCGTTGGTGTTGAAGATCTTCGCGCTCGGGAAGATCGAGTCCAGGCCGAACGTGCGGGCCTCGTCCGGGATGATCGGGACGAGCCGCTTGCCGAGCTCCTTGTCCTTCACCAGGTCCTTGAACAGCCGCACGAGCGCCATGGTGGTGGCGACCTCCTGCGTGCCCGAGCCCTTCTTCAGCAGCTCGTAGGCCTTGTCGCCGGGCAGGGCGACGGGCTTGTACGAGGAGCGGCGCTCCGGGACGTACCCGCCGAGCGCGCGGCGGCGCTCCTGCAGGTACTGGATCGCCGGGTCGTCCTGGCCGGGGTGGTAGTACGGCGGCAGGTACGGGTTCTCGTCGATCTGCTCGTCCGTGACCGGGATGCTCAGCGAGTCGCGCAGGGCCTTGAGCTCGGCGCCCTTGAGCTTCTTCATCTGGTGCGTGGCGTTGCGCCCGGCGAAGCCGGAGCCCAGGCCGTAGCCCTTGACGGTGTGCGCCAGGATGACGGTCGGCTGCCCGGTGTGCTCGCGCGCGGCCTTGTAGGCGGCGTAGATCTTCCGGTAGTCGTGGCCGCCGCGCTTGAGGGCCCAGATCTCGTCGTCGGTCATCTTCTCGACGAGCTGCTTGGTCCGCGGGTCGCGGCCGAAGAAGTTCTCGCGGATGAACGCGCCGTTCTCGGCCCGGTAGGTCTGGTAGTCGCCGTCGGGCGTCTCGTTCATCAGGTGGACGAGCGCGCGGTCCTTGTCGGCGTTGAGCAGGGCGTCCCACTCGCGGCCCCAGACGACCTTGATGACGTTCCAGCCGGCGCCGCGGAACTGCGCCTCGAGCTCCTGGATGATCTTGCCGTTGCCGCGGACCGGGCCGTCGAGGCGCTGCAGGTTGCAGTTGACCACGAAGGTCAGGTTGTCCAGGCCCTGCTGGGCGGCGTGCTGCAGCATGCCGCGCGACTCGGGCTCGTCCATCTCGCCGTCGCCGAGGAACGCCCAGACGTCCTGCTGGCTGGTGTCCTTGATGCCGCGCAGGTGCAGGTACTTGTTCGTCCACGCCTGGTAGATCGCCGAGGCCGGGCCGAGGCCCATCGACACCGTCGGGAACTCCCAGAAGTCCGGCATCAGCCGCGGGTGCGGGTAGGACGGCAGGCCGCCGCCCGGGTGCGAGACCTCCTGGCGGAAGCCGTCGAGCTGGTGCTCCGACAGCCGGCCCTCGAGGAAGGCGCGCGCGTAGACGCCGGGGGAGGCGTGGCCCTGGAAGTAGACCTGGTCGCCGCCGCCGGGGTGGTCCTTGCCGCGGAAGAAGTGGTTGAGGCCCACCTCGTACAGCGTCGCCACCGACGCGTAGGAGGAGATGTGGCCGCCGACGCCGACGCCGGGGCGCTGCGCGCGGGTCACCATGACCGCGGCGTTCCACCGGTTCCACGAGCGGAAGCGGCGCTCGAGGACCTCGTCGCCCGGGAAGTAGGGCTCCTCGTGCACGCCGATCGTGTTGACGTAGGGCGTGTTGAGGTCGGACGGGATCGCGACGTTCCGCTCCCGCGCCCGCTTCAGCATGTTCAGCAGGACGTACCGCGCCCGGGGGCCGCCCTTGTCGTCGATGAGCCCGTCGATGGACTCGACCCACTCGGAGGTCTCCTCCGGGTCCACGTCCGGTACCTGGCTCAGCAGGCCGTTGATGAGCGGCCCGCGCTCGTCCTTCGAAGCCACCAGTGCTCCTCGCCTCTCCACGCGGGGGGCCGGTCGGCCCCGGTGCGCATCTCGGCCCGACCGGGCGGCGCGCCACGTTCCGGTGCGCCTCGCCGATGCGGGTAGTCGGTCCATTGTCCGCCGTCCGGAGGGCGAAAGTCTCCCCGTCCGGCACCTGGGATGCGTGACGTCCGTGACAGTGCCACGGATCGGGGCCTGCGCGGGGGTGTCCGCGGTCACGTCCGGGCACGTCAGGCCGTCGCGGGGCGCTCCGGGGGACCCGGTTCCGCGCCGCGCCGCACTTGCCACGCGCGACCGGCGTGCGGTGGGCTACCGTTCGGTGATCGACGACAGGCCGCCGCCGGAGGGCGGGAGGCCCAGACGGAAGGAACAGGTCGGGACGTGGCATCCAGCACGGGCGACGCCCCCCAGGGGGCGGGCCGTCTCGGGTTCACCTCGGGGCAGGTGGTCCAGGAGTTCGGCTACGACGACGACGTCGACGGGGACCTGCGGTCCGGCCTGGAGGCGATCACGGGCACCGAGCTCGTCGACGAGGACTACGACGACGTCGTGGACGGCGTGGTCATCTGGTTCCGGGACGAGGACGGCGACCTCGCCGACACGCTGATGGACGCGATGACCGTCCTGGACGACGGCGGGCAGATGTGGGTCCTGACCCCGAAGCCCGGCCGCGGCGGGCACGTCGGCCACGACGACATCGAGGAGGCCGCGACCACCGCCGGCCTGCACGCCACCAGCACCTTCTCCATCGCGGGCGACTGGTCCGCGACGCGCCTCGGCAGCCGCGGGCGCGGTCGCTGACCGACGTGACCGCGGGCGGTGCGCCGCTCGTCGCCGGTGACCCGGCGCCGGTGCTGACCCTGCCGGACACCCACGGCGCACCGGTGACCGTGGGCGGCCCGGGGGAGCGGCCGACGCTGCTGGTGTTCGTGCCGTACGCGTTCACGCGCACCTGCGCGGGCGAGCTCGCCGAGCTGCAGGCGCACCTGCCCGAGCTCGACGCCGCCGGCGTGCGGGT
>JAPSIJ010000319.1 GCA_031178805.1 Cellulomonas sp.
GCGCCAGGTCGCCCGCGGGCACGGGGACGCCGAGCACGAACGCCCGGACCAGCGCCGCCCGCGGGTCGTGCCGGTCGGCGGTGGCGAGCAGGGCCGGCACCGGCTCCTCGCGGTGCAGCGCCGCGGCGGCCACCGGGCCCAGCAGGTCCTCGACCCCCGGCACGGTGAACCCGGCGGCGCCCAGGTCCGCGCGCAGGGCGTCGACGAGGGCGGGGTCGGTCGGCAGCGGCTCGGGGGTCGGTGCGGTGTCCACCCGGCCATCCTCCCCCGGCGGCGGGGTGCCGCCGCTACGCCTCGACCGGCTCCCCGCCCGGGCCGTCGCCGCCCGCGGGCGTCGCGTGCGGCACGAGCTCGTCCTGCCACCGGGTGACCACCCAGCCGCCGTCGCCGCCCTCCAGCGTGACCACGCCGGTGTTCTCCAGCTCGCGCGCGGCGTGCGGATCGAGGTTCGCGGCACGGCTGATCGCCCACAGCCGGATCATCGCGCCGTGGCTGACCGCGGCCACGGTGCCCGCGCCGGACGCGAGCATCTCGGCGACGACCGCGTCGAACCGGTCCAGCGCGGCGCGCCCGGACTCGCCGCCGGGCATCGGCACGTCCAGGTCGCCGCGCGCCCAGCGCAGCATCGTGCCGAGGTACTGCTCGATGGCGGCGCGGTCGGTGCGCATCTCCAGGTCCCCGGCGGGCACCTCCCGGAGCCCGTCGCGCACGACGACGTCCAGGCCGTGCGGCCGGGCGACCTCGGCGGCGGTGGCGCGCGCCCGGTCGAGCGTCGACGCGTACACCGCGTCGAGCGGCTCGGCGGCGAGCGCGGCGCCGACGGCACGGGCCTGCCGCCGCCCCTCCTCGGTCAGCGGGGCGCCGGGCGCCGCGGTGTCCAGGGCGGAGCGGACGTTCGAGCCGGTCTGGCCGTGCCGGACGAGGTGCAGCCGCACGGGCTCAGGCGTCGCAGTTCTCGGAGATGTAGGTGCTGAGGTTGTCCCCGGCCGTGGACAGGTCGTCCGAGTTCGCCGTCTCCGCGAACTCGGTGAGCGCGGCGGTGAACGCCTCCTGGTCCGAGGGGTCGATGTCCTGCAGCGCGTCGTCCAGGTCGCCGAACGTCCGGGTGAACACCGCCCAGTCGTCGGCGATCTCGTCGGGCGCCTCGACGCCCTCGAAGCCCTCCCGCGCGTCGGCGACCGCCTCGGCGAACGCCTCCGGGTCGTCCCCGAGCGAGCCCGCCGCGTCGATCTCGGCGATGGCGCTCTCGCCGTCGTCGCAGAACGCCTGCACCTGGTCCTCGCCCGAGCAGGCGGCGAGCGGCAGCGCCAGGGCGGCGAGCGCGACCCCCGCTTGCAGTCGGCGGGCGGGCGTCATTGCGAGGCGTCGGCTCATGCGCCCAGCCTGCCGGACGTCCGCCCGCCCGTCGAGGCGGGGGCGGGTCACGCGGGCAGCGTGACCTCGCTCTCCAGCCGCTCGTCCTCGTCCACCCGGGCAGCGCGCAGCCGGGACACGATCACCGCGCCGAACGCGATGCCGGCCGCGAGCACCGCGATGGTCAGCCGCAGCACCTGGTTCGCGTCGTCGCCGATGCTCACCGACACCACGGCGGGGGCGATCAGCAGCGCGACCAGGTTCATCACCTTGATCAGCGGGTTGATCGCCGGGCCGGCGGTGTCCTTGAACGGGTCGCCCACGGTGTCGCCGATCACCACGGCGGCGTGCGCCGGGGAGCCCTTGCCGCCGTACCGGCCGTCCTCGACGAGCTTCTTCGCGTTGTCCCACGCGCCGCCGGAGTTCGCCAGGAACACCGCCATCAGGACGCCCGACCCGATCGCGCCCGCCAGGAAGCCCGCGAGCGGCCCGATGCCGAGCCCGAACCCGACGGCCACCGGGGCGGCCGCGGCCAGCAGGCCGGGGGTGGCCAGCTCGCGCAGCGAGTCCCGGGTGCAGATGTCCACGACCTTGCCGTACTCCGGCCGCTCGGCGCCGGTCATGATCCCGGGGTGCTCGCGGAACTGCCGCCGCACCTCCAGCACGATCGCGCCGGCCGCCCGCGTCACGGCGTCGATCGCCAGGCCGGAGAACAGGAACACCGTCGCCCCGCCGAGGATGACCCCGACCAGCGTCACCGGGCTGATCACCTGGTAGTCCGTCATCGCCAGCACGATGTCCCCGGGCACCTCGGTGAGCTGCAGCCGGGACACCGCCCCGGCCACGGCGTCCGCGTACGACCCGAACAGCGCCGTCGCCGCCAGCACGGCGGTCGCGATCGCGATGCCCTTGGTGACGGCCTTGGTGGTGTTCCCCACGGCGTCCAGGTCGGTGAGGATCTGCGCGCCCTCCTCGGTGACGTCGCCGGACATCTCCGCGATGCCCTGCGCGTTGTCGCTGACCGGCCCGAACGTGTCCATCGCGACGATCACGCCGACGGTGGTCAGCAGCCCGCAGCCCGCGAGCGCCACCAGGAACAGCGCCAGCGCGATCTCCCCGCCCGCCAGCAGGAACACCCCGCAGATCGCCGCGGCGATGATCCCCGCCGTGTACACCGCGGACTCGAAGCCCACGCCGATGCCGGACAGCACCACGGTCGCCGCGCCGGTCCGCGACGTGCGGGCGACGTGGATCGTCGGCTTGGACGTCGTGCCCGTGAAGTACCCGGTGACCCAGAGGATCAGCCCGGCCAGCACCACGCCGATCGCCACCGCGCCCGCCGCCATCACCCGCGGGTCGCCGTCGTCGGCCTCCAGGCCCGCGGTCCCCGCCAGGTCGGCGAACGACGACGGCAGGTACACGAACGCCGCCACCGCCGCGAGCACCGCCCCGGCGACCGCCGCCACCGCGAACCCGCGGTTGATCGCGGTCAGCCCGCTCTCCTCGCCGCGCACCCGGGTCACCAGCACGCCGAGCGCCGCGACCAGCGCACCGATCGCCGTGACGACCAGCGGGAACACCAGGCCCTCCTCGCCGAACGCCGCCCGGCCGAGGATCAGCGCGGCCACCAGCGTCACCGCGTACGACTCGAACAGGTCGGCCGCCATGCCCGCGCAGTCCCCGACGTTGTCGCCCACGTTGTCGGCGATCGTCGCGGCGTTGCGCGGGTCGTCCTCCGGGATGCCCTGCTCCACCTTGCCCACCAGGTCGGCGCCCACGTCGGCGGCCTTGGTGAAGATGCCGCCGCCGACCCGCATGAACATCGCCAGCAGCGCCGCGCCGAACCCGAAGCCCTCCAGCACCGCCGGCGCGTCGCCGCGGTAGATCAGCACCACGACCGCCGCGCCCAGCAGGCCCAGCCCGACGACCGACATGCCCACCACGCCGCCGGTGCGCAGCGCGATCCGCGCGCCCTCCGCCCGGCCGCCCGGCAGCGACGCGGCGGCCGCGACCCGGACGTTCGCGCGCGTCGCCAGCCACATGCCCAGGTACCCGATCGACGCGGAGAACGCCGCACCCACCAGGAAGAACACCGACCGGCCGACCTTCACGCCGGCGTCGCCGGGCAGCAGGAACAGCAGCGCGAACACCACCGCGGCGAACAGCACCAGGGTGCGCAGCTGCCG
>JAPSIJ010000027.1 GCA_031178805.1 Cellulomonas sp.
CGCACCGCCCACCGGCGTACCAACCGGCTCAACCGGCGCACCAGCGACCGGCGGCTCAGCAGCACCCTCGACCTCGGACATGCCAGCGAACCTAGGCACCACCCCACGCACCGACGAGGCCCGCAGCCCCGAACCTGGGGACGACGAACGCCGAGCACGCCCTGTGGACGCCTCGCCGCCCGCTCACCGAGCCGCGAACGTCAGCAGAACGACCACGGGCACGCCGGGAACCGCCGGCGTGCCCGCGGCCGCTGCGTCAGCCCCGCGGGTCCCCGTCCGGCACGTCACCGTCCGCAGGGTGCGACCCGTCGCCGCGTGCCTCGCGCTCCCGGCGCTTGCGCTCCTGCTCGAGCCGCCACAGGAAGTCGGGGTCGTCGTCCGGCGCGAGCGGTCCGCTCCGCCGCGGCCCACCCGGTCCGGCGGTCCCGGGGGCTCCGCCGCCCCCGCCGGCGCGCTGGGCGCGGCTGACGAGGATCCAGGCCACGGGTCCGGCGACGGGGACGAGGGCGATGAGGAGCCACGCACCCTTCGGGAGCCCGCGGCGCGTGCGCTCGTCACTGGTCGCGATGTCGGCGAGGGCGTACACCGCGAGCCCGATGATCACGAGGAACAGCAGCGCGCGAGCCATGCGGTCCAGCCTAAGCGCCAGCCGCCCAACCCGTACCGCCGCGCTCGTCCGCCTGCTCCTGCTCCGGGGCCCGCGCTGACACTTCCGGTCTGTGCGCGGCGCTGAGCACGCAAGCAAGGACTGCGGTCTCGGCGAGGGGGGGTGCTCTCCGCCCGGCTCCGCCGCCACCAGCGCGTGCCCGCGGCGTCCGGCACCGCCCCCTGGCGGCTTAGGCTGGAGCCGTGCCCGTCGTCACCTACTCGCTGCTGCGCCTCGGCCTGTTCGTCGTGTGCCTGGTCGGCCTGGTGCTGGCCGGGACCGGCTGGCTGTTCGGCGTGATCCTGGCGGCCGTGTTCGCCGCCCTGCTGTCCTACCTGCTCCTCAAGGGTCCGCGGGACCGTGCGGCGCTGTGGCTGCAGGCACGGTCGGAAGCACGCGGTGACCGGCCGCGGCTGTCCCGCCGCGCCGCAGCGGACGCGGAGGAGGAGGACGCCGCCGTGGCCGCCGCGGAGGCGAGCACCCCGACGGACAGCACCTCTACGGGCACCACCCCCACGACGGGCGCCGCCCGCACGGAGGGGACGCCGGGCAGCACCGCCCGCCCCTGACGCCGGTCGCGGACGCCGCTCCGGCCACGCCGCCCCCGGACCACGCCCCCGGCCACGCCGCCCCCCCGCGGCCACGCCGCCCACGCCGGCGCCGCCCCGCTCAGAGCGCCAGGCCGAGCCCCAGCAGCACGCCGAACGCCAGCTCGTACATCCCCGTCCCCGCCAACACGGGCACGAGCGCGATCCCGCGGGCGCCCACGAGCACGGTGAACGCGAGGATCCCGGCGGGCAGGGCGAGCAGGATGACGAGCAGCGACCACGGGGCGGCGAACGCGCACACGAGGCCGAGCAGGACCGGCGCGACGACCATCACGGCGTAGGCGACGCGCGCCCGCCGCTCGCCGATCCGCACGGCGAGGGTCCGCTTCCCGACGAGGGAGTCGGTGGGCACGTCGCGCAGGTTGTTGACCATCAGCAGGGCGCAGGCGATCAGGCCGATGGCGACGGCGCCGACCCACGCGGGCCAGGTGAGCCGCCCGGCCTGGGTGTAGGTGGTGCCGAGCACGGCGACGAGCCCGAAGAACACGAAGACCCCGACCTCGCCGAGCCCGAGGTACCCGTAGGGCCGCTTGCCGCCGGTGTAGAACCACGCGGCGACGACGCACAGCGCGCCGATGGCGAGCAGCCACCACTCGCCGGTGGTCGCGACGAGGCCGAGCCCGAGCAGCGCGGCGACGCCGAAGGCCGCGAACGCCGCGTACTTGACGGTCCGCGGCCGGGCGAGCCCGCTGGCGGTGAGCCGCAGGGGCCCGACGCGCTGGGTGTCGGTGCCGCGGATGCCGTCGGAGTAGTCGTTGGCGTAGTTGACGCCGACCTGCAGGGCGAGGGCGACGCCGAGGGCCAGGAGGGCGCGGCCGATGTGGGCGGAGTCGACCTGGGCGGCGGCGCCGGTGCCGACCAGCACGGGCGCGGCGGCGGCGGGCAGGGTGCGCGGGCGGGCGCCGGCGATCCACTCGGACGGGGTGGCCATGATGCTCCTGTCGTGCGGCGGTCTGGTCGGGGGCCGCGCTGCGACGGTACCCGGCGCGGCGGCCGGGGACGCAGCCCGGGCGGGGGTGCGCCGGGTCACGCCCGGGTCAGACGGGTCCGGGCATGCCCAGCTCGCGGGCGGCGAGGTCGGCGGCGCCCCGCCGGTCGGGCTTGCCGGGCCCGCGCAGGGGGAGGGCGGCGACGGTGACGAGGTGCCGGGGCGCGGCGGCCCGCCCGACGTGCTCGGCCGCCGCCCGCCGGAGGTCGGCGAGGTCGGGCCCGGGGCCGCCCGCGGCGGGGACGACGACGGCGACGAGCGCCTGGCCCCACTCGGGGTCGGGCACGCCGACGACGAGCACCTCGCCGACGCCGGTGACGCCGGCGAGCGCCCGCTCGACGGCGGCGGGCGGGACCTTCTCGCCGCCGGTGACGAGCACGTCGTCCGCGCGGCCGAGCACCTCCAGGCGCCGCGGCCCGTCGTCGTCGGCACCCGGTGGCGTCCAGCGCCCGAGGTCGCTGGTCGCGAGCCACCGGCGGCCGTCGTGGTCGGTGGTGAACAGCTCGGTGTCGAGGTCCGGCCGGCCCCGGTAGCCCGCGGCGAGGACGGGCCCGGCGATCCGGATCCGCCCGGACGGGTCCAGGTCGACGGTGACGTCGTCGAGGGGCACGCCGTCGTAGACGCAGCCGCCGCAGGTCTCGGACATGCCGTAGGTGGTGACGACGCGGGCCCCGGCGTCGTGCGCCGCCTCGACGAGCCCCGGCGGGCTCGCGGCGCCGCCGAGCAGCACGGCGTCGAGCGCCGCCAGGGCGTCCCGGCCCGCCGGCGACTCCAGCAGCCGGTGCACCTGGGTGGGGACGAGGGAGGTGTAGCGCGGTCCGGCGTCGCCAGGCAGGCGGGCCACGGCGGCGGCGAACGCGTCGGCCCGGAACGGCCCGCCGAGGACGTGCGGGGTCGTGCCGGCGACGAGGGAGCGCACGAGCACCTGCAGCCCCGCGACGTGCGCGGGCGGCAGGGGCAGCAGCCACGTGCCCGGGCCGCCGAGCCGGGCGTGCGTCGCCGCGGCGGAGGCCCGCAGGGCGTCGGCGGTGAGCATCACCTCGCGCGGCGTGCCCGTGGACCCGGAGGTGCGGACGAGCAGCGCGACGTCGTCGGGCACGTCCGCCCCCGCTCCGTCCGCCCCCACCCCGAGCCCCCCGGACCTGGCCACCCCCGGCCCGGGAGCCGCGGCACCGACCACGCCCTCCGGCGCGTCCACCGGCAGCACCGCCGGCCCGGACCCGTCCAGCGCGGCGGCGAGCGCGGCGGTCAGCGCGGGGACGGTGGCGGCGGACGCGGGCACGACGCGGACGGGGCGGCTCACCGGGCCAGGGTAGGTCCGCCCGTAGAGTGTCCGCCGAGCGCGGGCGGGCACCGGCCGGCGCAGGACGGCACGAGGGGTACGCACCATGGTCCGAACCACCGCGCGGCGCAGCGCCACGACCCGGCGGCGCAGCGCCACGACGTCCCGGCGGAGCGCCGCCGGCGTGGCGGTCGCGGCGGCGCTGCTGCTCGCCGGCTGCACGTCGGGCGCGCCGGCGCCGGACGCGAGCACGGTGCCCGCGACGATCGAGCCGCAGAAGGCCGCCGCGCCGGAGCCGGTGGTGCCCCCGACGTGGCCGCTGACCGGGGTGGCGGGCGAGCCCGCGGCGCGCCCGGCGCTGGCGGTGAAGGTGGAGAACACGGCGGTCGCCCGCCCGCAGTCCGGCCTGGAGCAGGCGGACGTGGTGTGGGAGACGATCGTCGAGTTCGAGGTGTCCCGCCTGGTGGCGGTGTTCCAGTCGCAGGTGCCCGAGGAGATCGGGCCGATCCGCTCGGTCCGGCCGATGGACCCGGACATCGTGTCGCCGCTGAACGGCCTGCTGACCTTCTCCGGCGGCCAGCCGGGCATCCTGGCGCTGGTGGACGCGAGCCCGGTGCAGGTGATCAGCCACGACGCCGGCGCCGCGGGCCTGTACCGGAAGAGCGGGCGCTCGGCGCCGCACAACGTGTACGCGGACCCGGAGGCGCTGTGGGCGCAGGCGGACGCGCAGCACCAGGCGGCGCCGGCGGAGCAGTTCGCCTTCGCCCGGTCCGCCGAGCGGGCGACGGCGGTGGTCGCGGGGACGCCGGCGACGACGCTGGCGTTCGACCTGTCGGGGCAGTCGACGCCGTCCTGGACGTGGAACGGCACGGTGTGGGAGCGGTCCGAGGGCTCGAGCCCCGCGATGTCCGCGGCGGGGACCCGGCTGTCGGCGGTGAACGTCGTGTCGATCACCGCGGCCCACCCGGGCACGCCGTTCGGCGCGCAGAACGGCGCGGTGGTGCCGACCTACGAGCTGGTCGGCTCCGGCGAGGGCGTGCTGGCGACGGGCGGCAAGACCGTGCCGGTGACGTGGCGCAAGGACTCCCGCGACGCCCCGATGCAGCTGTTCACCGCCGAGGGTGCCCCGGCGCAGCTCGCCCCGGGGAACACCTGGGTGGAGCTGGTGCCGCGGGAGACGGGCTCGCTGGCGGTCTCCTGACGCTCAGTAGGCGTAGGGGAACCGGCTCCAGTCGGGGTCGCGCCGCTCGAGGAACGCGTCGCGGCCCTCGACGGCCTCGTCGGTCATGTACGCCAGGCGGGTGGCCTCGCCGGCGAACACCTGCTGGCCGGCCAGGCCGTCGTCCGCGAGGTTGAAGGCGAACTTCAGCATCCGGATCGCCTGCGGCGACTTGGTGGCGACGATGCGGGCGTACTCCAGCGCGGCGTCCTCCAGGTCGGCGTGGTCGACGACGTCGTTGACGGCGCCCCACGCGTACGCCTGCTCGGCGGAGTACTCGCGCGCCAGGAAGAAGATCTCCCGGGCCCGCTTCTGGCCGACCTGCCGGGCGAGCAGCGCGGAGCCGTACCCGCCGTCGAACGACCCGACGTTGGCGTCGGTCTGCATGAACCGCGCGTGCTCGCGGGAGGCGATGGTGAGGTCGGCGACGACGTGCAGCGAGTGCCCGCCGCCCGCGGCCCAGCCGTTGACCACGGCGACGACGACCTTCGGCATGGTCCGGATCAGCCGCTGGACCTCGAGGACGTGCAGCCGGCCGGCCCGCGCGGGGTCGATCTGGTCGGCGGTCTCCGCGTCGGTGGACCCCGTGTACCGGTAGCCGTCGCGGCCGCGGATCCGCTGGTCGCCGCCCGAGCAGAACGCGTACCCGCCGTCCTTGGGGCTCGGGCCGTTGCCGGTGAGCAGGACGGTGCCGACGTCGGACGTCATCCGCGCGTGGTCGAGCACCCGGTAGAGCTCGTCGACGGTGTGCGGGCGGAACGCGTTGCGCACCTCCGGCCGGTCGAACGCGACCCGCACGACGGGCAGGTCGCGGGTGCCCTCGGGCCCGCGCGCGACGCCCCGGTGGTAGGTCAGGTCCGTCAGGTCCTCGAACCCGGTGACGGTGCGCCACCGGGTGGGGTCGAAGGTGTCGGACACGCGCGGCGGCAGGGAGTCGGTCACGGACCCAGCGTAGGGCGGCCGCCGGGGCGGGGACGCCCTACGCTGACCCGGTGCACGTCTACGCGATCCCCCTGCGGACGCGCTTCCGCCGGATCACGGTGCGCGAGGGCGTGCTCGTCCGCGGGGACGCCGGCTGGGGCGAGTTCAGCCCGTTCTGGGACTACGACGCCGCCGAGTCGGCGGCCTGGTGGCGGGCCGCCCGGGAGGCCGCGGACACCGCGTGGCCGGCGCCGGTGCGCGACCGCGTGCCCGTGAACGTCACCGTGCCCGCCGTCGGCCCGGACGCCGCCCGCCGGATCGTGCTCGCCTCGGGCGGCTGCACGACGGCGAAGGTCAAGGTCGCCGAGCCCGGCCAGGGCGCCGCCGAGGAGGCGGACCGCCTGGCGGCCGTCCGCGACGCCCTCGGGCCCTCGGGGGCGATCCGGGTGGACGCGAACGCGGGCTGGGACGTGGACACCGCGGTGGACCGGCTGCGCGTGCTGGACCGCGCCGCCCGCGGCCTGGAGTACGCGGAGCAGCCGGTGGCGTCGGTGGCGGACCTGGCGCGGGTGCGCCGCCGCACGCCGGTGCCGATCGCCGCGGACGAGTCGATCCGCCGCGCGGCGGACCCGATGGCGGTGGTGCGCGCGCAGGCGGCGGACGTCGTGGTGCTGAAGGTGCAGCCGCTCGGCGGGGTGCGGGCGTGCCTGGAGCTCGCCGCCGAGGTCGGGCTGCCGGTGGTGGTGTCCTCGGCGCTGGAGTCCTCGGTCGGCCTGGCCGCCGGGGTCGCGCTGGCGGCGGCGCTGCCGGACCTGCCGTTCGCGTGCGGGCTGGCGACGGCGCAGCTGCTGCAGGACGACGTCGTGACCGACCCGCTCCTGCCGCGGGACGGCGCCCTGGACGTGGCCGCGGCCCGCGGGCTCGTCCCCGACCCGGACCGCCTGGCGGCGACGGCCGCGGACGAGGCCACGGCGGCGCGCTGGGCCGACCGGCTCGCGGCGGTGCGGGCGGTGGTGGCCGCGTGACCCGGGTCCCGGGCACCGCCGCGCCGGCGCCGCACGCCGCGCGGGTGCTGGTCGCGGAGCTCGCGGCGCACGGCGTCCGCGACGTCGTGCTCGCCCCGGGCTCGCGGAGCGCCCCGCTGGCGTACGCCCTGGCGGAGGCGGCCCTGCCGGACGGGGAGCGCCCCGCCGGCGCGCCGGCGCTGCGGCTGCACGTGCGGATCGACGAGCGGTCGGCGGCGTTCCTGGCGCTCGGGCTGGCGCGGGCGGCCGCGGTCGACGGCCCGCCGCGCCCGGTCGCCGTGGTGACCACGTCGGGCACGGCGGTCGCCAACCTGCACCCGGCGGTGCTGGAGGCGCACCACGCGGGCGTGCCGCTGGTGCTGCTCACCGCCGACCGCCCGCACGAGCTGCGCGGCACCGGCGCGAACCAGACCACCGTGCAGGCCGGGATCTTCGGGCCCGCGGTGCGGCTGGACGCGGACGTGCCGGCGCCGACGGGCCGCCCCGGGGAGGACCGGGACCTGCGGCACCTGGTGTCCCGCGCGCTCACCGCCGCGCTGGGCACCCGCACGGGCGACCCCGGCCCGGTGCACCTGGACCTCGCCTACCGGGAGCCGCTGACCCCCGGCACGGAGCCGTGGCCACCGACGGAGCCGACGCCCGGCCGGGTCCGCGTCGTCCCGCGCACCACGGCCGACCCCGCCGAGGGCAGCACCGCACCCGACCCCGCCGTGCCCGACCGCGCCGCCCTCCCGGGCCCGGTGGTCGTCGTGGCCGGCGACGGCGCCGGCCCGGACGCGCGCCGGCTCGCGGAGGCGGCGGGCTGGCCGCTGCTGGCCGAGCCGTCGTCGGGCGCGCGCGGCGGGCCGACCGCGGTGGCGGCCTACCGGCTGCTGCTCGGCGAGCCCGCGCTGGGCGGCCGGGTGCGCTCCGTGGTGCTGCTCGGCCGACCGACGCTGTCCCGGCCGGTGGGCGTGCTGCTCGGCCGCGACGACGTGGACCTCACCGTGGTGGCGCGCGCAGGGTCGGGCTGGCCGGACGCCGGTCGCGCCGCGGACCGGGTGCTGCCCGCGCTCCCCGCGAGCTGGCTCGCGGCGGCGGAGCCGGCGGACGACGGGTGGCTGCGGGCCTGGCAGCAGGCCGACGCGGCCGCCGGCGCGGCGGTCGACGCCCTGCTGGACGACGACCCCGCCGCACCGCCGACCCGGGCCACCCCGCCCCTGACCGGGCCGCGCGCCGTGCGGTCCGTCGCGGCGGCGACGCACCCCGGCGACGTGCTGGTGATCGGCTCGTCGAACCCGGTGCGGGACCTCGACCTGGTCGCCCGGTGGCCGGAGCCGCCGGTGGTGCTCGCGAACCGGGGGCTGGCCGGGATCGACGGGATGCTGTCCACCGCGGCGGGCGTGTCCCTCGGGCTGCCGCGGCGCCGGGTGCGCGTGGTCGTGGGCGACCTGACCTTCCTGCACGACGTCGGCGGGCTGCTGCGGCCGAGCACCGAGCCGGAGGTGGACCTCCAGGTCGTCGTGCTGAACGACGCGGGCGGCTCGATCTTCGCCACGCTGGAGCACGGGGCACCGGAGCGCGCGCGCACGTTCGAGCGGGTGTTCGGCACGCCGCACGCCGTGGACGTCGCGGCGCTGTGCGCGGGCTACGGGGTGCGGCACGTCCGGGTGTCGGACCCCGTCGCGCTGGACGCGGCGCTCGCGGCGCCCGGCCGCGGGACGTCGGTGGTGGAGGTCCGCGTGGACCGCGCCGACCGGCGTGGCCTGGGGGAGCGCCTGGTGGCGGCCGTGCGGGCGGCGGTGGCGGACCTGCCCGCCTGACCCGTCGTCGTGCGCGTCGCGCGCAGGCGTGCGACCGTCGAGGGGTCCGTCCGTGGGGTCCATCGCGGATTCGCAGCGGACTCCCAGGGAAGGCCAAGCGAGGTTCCAGGCCCCGGGTGTCTGATCATCTCCGAGAAGGAGGTACACCCCATGAGCAGCACCCCCGAGGGACCGCAGGACCCCGGCGCGCAGGAGCGCGCGGACGCCGCCCAGGCCGCCGCCGCGCGGACCGCCGCCGAGCACGGCGGTGCGCAGGACCGCCCGCAGGACGCGCCGACCCAGCGCATCGCCGCCGACCCGACGCAGCAGATGCCGCAGACCCCGGCCGCGCCGCAGCCGCCCACCGCGGCGCAGCCCGCCGCGCCGCAGCAGCACCAGCCCGCCCAGCAGCACCAGCCCGCCCCGCAGCCGCGCTACGGCCAGTACGCCCCGCAGCACCCGCAGCAGGGCCAGCACCCGCAGGGCCGGCAGCACGGCGACCCGCTCGGCGCCTTCCGCGCCCCCGCGGCGCCCGGCGCGCAGCCGCGCGACGGCCACGGCCCCACCGGCGGCCCGGAGTACCCGGCGGCGTTCGGCGCCCCGAACCAGCCCGGCCAGCCCGGCCAGCCGGGCTACCCGGGCGGCGGCACGACGACCCGCACCCGCTCGGACCGCAGCCGGCTGTGGCTGCCGGTCGCGGGCGTCGGCGTGGGCGCCGCGCTGCTGGCCAGCCTGGGCACCGCGGCGCTGACCGGCGCGTTCGACGACGACGCCGCCACGTCCCGCTCGGCGGACATCAGCTCGATCGGGCAGTCCGGCAACGACACGGCGCCGGTGTCCGGCTCCACCACGGAGAACCCGGACTGGCAGGCCGTCGCGTCGTCCGTCCAGGCGTCGGTGGTCGCGATCCAGGTGACCACCGCGCAGGGCGGGGCCGAGGGCTCCGGCGTGATCGTGGACGACGCCGGCCACATCGTCACCAACAACCACGTGGTGGCGGGCGCCCAGGACGACCAGGTCCAGGTGACGCTGACCGACGGCCGCATCCTCACCGCGGACGTGGTGGGCACGGACCCGACGACCGACCTGGCCGTGATCCAGGTGCAGGACGCGCCGGACGACCTGCAGGCGGCCACGCTCGGCGACTCGGGCGACGTCACGGTCGGCGACCCGGTGATGGCCGTGGGCAACCCGCTGGGGCTGGCGAACACCGTCACCACCGGCATCGTCTCGGCCCTGGACCGCCCGGTCTCCACCACGGAGAGCGGCAGCCAGGAGGCCGTCGTCACGAACGCCATCCAGATCGACGCCGCGGTCAACCCGGGCAACTCCGGCGGGCCGCTGTTCGACGCGCAGGGCCGGGTCATCGGCATCACGTCGTCCATCGCGACGACGTCCAGCCAGTCGGGCTCGATCGGCCTGGGCTTCGCCATCCCGGTGAACCTGGCGGACATGATCGCCGGCCAGCTCATCGAGGACGGCACCGCGGAGCACGCGTTCCTCGGCGTCGGCCTGGCGGACAACACCGCGACCGCGGACGGCGTCACCCGCGCCGGCGCGCAGGTGCAGAGCGTCACGGACGGTTCCCCGGCGGCGGAGGCGGGCGTGCGGACCGGTGACGTGATCGTGGCGATCGACGGCCGCGCGGTCGCCGGCGCCGAGTCGCTGACCGGCTACGTCCGGGCGTACCCGTCCGGCCAGGAGGTCACGCTGACCCTGGTCCGGGACGGCGAGTCGCAGGAGGTCGACGTCACGCTGGCCACCCGCGAGGAGCCGGCGACGAGCTCCGGTCAGGGCAGCACCCCGCAGAACCCCGAGGACATGACCCCGGAGCAGCTGTGGGAGTGGTTCCAGCAGCAGCAGGGCGAGCAGGGCGGCCAGGGCTGACACCCCCCGGCGCTCTCGCCTGAGCCCTCCAGACCGCCCGGGCGGGTCCCCCCCTGTCCCGCCCGGGCCCACCGACGGCCCCCGTCGCGCGCACGTCCCCGCGCGCGACGGGGGCCGTCGCACGTCGGGACCCGCCCGTCAGTCCGAGGCGAGCGCCGTCCGCATCGGGACGAGCTTGGCCCGGGACTCCGCGAGCTCGGCGGCGGGGTCGGAGGCGGCGACGATGCCGCAGCCGGCGAACAGCCGCAGCCGGTGCGGGTCGTCCGGGTCGAGCTCGGCGGACCGCAGCCCGATGCCCCACTCGCCGTCGCCGTCGGCGCCGACCCAGCCGACCGGGCCGGCGTACCGGGCGCGGTCCATGCCCTCGACCGCGCGGATCAGGTCGCGGGCGGCCTCGGTGGGGGTGCCGCAGACGGCGGCGGTGGGGTGCAGCGCGGCCGCCAGCGTCAGCGACGTCGGGTGGCCGGCCGTGCCGCCGGCCTCGCCGGGCAGCGGCTCCCCGACGCCGGCGAGCACGCCGGTGACGTCGGAGGCGAGGTGCAGCACGTTGGGCAGGTGCAGCACGAACGGCGCGTCGGGGACGTTGGTGGAGGAGCAGAACGGCGCGAGCGCCCGCGCGACGGACGCCACGGCGTACTCGTGCTCCTCGAGGTCCTTGGAGGAGTGCGCGAGGATCGCGGCGCGCGCGAGGTCCGCGTCGTCGTCGCCGGTGCGCCGGATGGTGCCGGCGAGCACCCGCGAGGTGACCAGGCCCTTCTCGGACCGGACGAGCAGCTCCGGGGTGGCGCCGATCAGGCCGTCGACGGAGAACGTCCAGCAGGTCGGGTACCGCTCGGCGAGCCGGCCGAGGGCGTGCCGGACGTCGAGCGGCTCGGCGGTGCGGGCGACGACGTCCCGGGCGAGCACGACCTTCTCCACCTCGCCGGCGCGGATGGCGGCGACGCCGCGGGCGACGACCGCGGGCCAGTCCGCGGCGGGCACGGCGCCGGGGCCGTAGGTGACCTCGCCGGGCGCGCGCACAGGCGTGAGGGCCGCGACGTGCGCGGCGAGCGGGCCCTCGTCCGGCAGGTCCCGGAGGTCGGCGGCGGTGCCGAGCACGGTCAGCCAGGACCGGCCCTCGCGGCGGCCGACCACGACGCGGGGCACGACCAGCACGCCGCCCGCGGGGGAGTCGTCGTCGAACGCGAACGACCCGAAGGCGACCGGGCCGGTGCCGGGCAGCCGGACCTCGTCCCGGACGACGGCGTGCGCGACGACCCGCTGCCAGGCGCGCTCGGCGTCGGCGAACCGCTCGGCGCCGGCGACCTCGACCCGCAGGGCCTCGCCCCAGCCGACCAGCCCGTCGCCGCGCCGCACCCAGGTGAGCGGGGCGTCCTCGGGCAGCAGGGACAGCAGGTCGTCGGGGGCGTCGAGGGCGACGGTCCGCACGACGAGGGGCTCGGCGGGCGGGGCGGACGGCAGGTCGCCGAGGGGGCTGGTCATCGCCGTCCAGGGTACGGCGGCGCCGGGCGCCCCGCGGCGCGCGGACCTGACACGATGGGGGCATGCCTCGCGCCACCCTGGAGAAGGACCCGCACGACGTCGCCGTGATGTTCGACGGCGTCGCCCGCCGCTACGACCTGACCAACGACGTGCTGTCGCTGGGTCAGGACCGGATGTGGCGCCGGGCCACGCTGAAGGCGCTCGACGCGCTGCCGGGGGAGACGGTGCTCGACCTCGCTGCGGGCACGGGGACGTCCAGCGAGCCGCTGGCGGACGCCGGCGTGAAGGTCGTGCCCTGCGACCTGTCCACCGGGATGCTCACGGTCGGCAAGCGCCGCCGCCCGGACCTGCCGTTCACGGCGGGCGACGCGACGGCGCTGCCGTTCGCGGACGCCTCGTTCGACGCGGTGACGATCTCGTTCGGGCTGCGCAACGTGGTGGACACCGCGGGCGCGCTGCGCGAGATGCGCCGGGTGACGCGGCCGGGCGGCCGGCTGGTGGTGTGCGAGTTCTCCACGCCGACCTGGTCGCCGTTCCGCACGGTGTACTCCGGCTACCTGATGCGGGCGCTGCCGGCGGTGGCCCGCGTGGTCGCCAAGGAGTCCGACGCGTACACGTACCTGGCGGAGTCGATCCGGGACTGGCCGGACCAGGAGGGCCTCGCGGCGCGGCTGCAGGAGGCCGGCTGGCGCTCGGTCGCCTACCGGAACCTGTCCGGCGGCATCGTCGCCCTGCACCGGGCGACAAATCCTGGGACCAATTGACGATCAATCATGGGACGAAAGTCCCGGTAATGCCCCTGGGCTGCACGGACGCGGAGTGAGGTATGCCTTCGCAGACATCGCCGCGGAGATGTCACTAGACTCACGTCGACACTGGTGTGAAGGCATTCACAAATGAGGTGAATCGTGCAGAGCGGCAGGAGCGACGACGCCGACGTCATCGTCGTCGGCGCGGGACCCGGGGGGTCGAGCGCGGCGTACCACTGCGCCGCCGCGGGCCTCTCCGTGCTGCTGCTCGACAAGGCCTCGTTCCCGCGCGACAAGGTCTGCGGCGACGGCCTCACCCCCCGCGCGGTCGCCGAGCTCGCCCGGATGGGCGTGCCGCTGCGCGAGCAGGACGGCTGGATCCGCAACGTCGGCCTGCGGGTGCTCGGCGGCGGGCACGTCGTCGAGCTGCCCTGGCCGGAGCTGTCCGCCTACCCGTCCTACGGCCTCGCGCGGTCCCGGATGTCGCTCGACCACCTGCTGCTCGAGCACGCCCGGGCCGCGGGCGCGAAGGTGCAGGAGCGCACGAACGTCACCGGCCCGCTGGTGGACGAGCGCACCGGCCGCGTGGTCGGCGTGCAGGCCCGCCCGGTCGACGCGGACGGGCGGCGCGCGGGCGACCCGGTCACCTACCGCGCGCCGGTGGTCATCGCCGCCGACGGCGTCTCGGCCCGCCTGGCGACGGGCCTCGGCCTGGAGAAGCGGGACGACCGCCCGATGGGCGTCGCGGTCCGGACCTACTTCCGCACGCCGCGGCACGACGACCCGTGGATGGAGAGCCACCTCGAGCTCTGGGACGGCGAGCCGGGCCGCTCGGCGCTGATGCCGGGCTACGGCTGGATCTTCTCGCTCGGCGACGGCACCGCGAACGTCGGCCTGGGCTCGGTGTCCTCGACCGCCGCCGCGACGAAGGTCGACTACAAGGACCTGTTCGCCACCTGGATGCGCAACGCGCCCGCGGAGTGGGAGCTCACGCCGGAGAACCAGGTCGGCCCGGTGCGCGGCGCCGCGCTGCCGATGGGGTTCAACCGGGGCCCGCTGTACGGCCGCGGCCTGCTGCTGGTCGGCGACGCCGCCGGGATGGTCAGCCCGTTCAACGGCGAGGGCATCGCGTACGCGCTGCAGGCCGGCCGGGTCGCGGCGGACGCGATCGTGCAGGCGGCGGCGCGCGGCACCGCGGCGGGCCGGGAGCGCGCGCTCGCGTCCTACGGCAGCCGGATGCGGGACGACCTCGGCGGCTACTACACGCTCGGCCGGGTGTTCGTCCGGCTGATCGAGCACCCGCAGGTGATGCGCGCGTGCACCCGCTACGGGCTGCCCCGGCCGCTGCTCATGAACTTCGTGCACCGGCTGCTCGCGGACTGCTACGAGCCGCACGGCGGCGACCCGGTCGACCGGGTGATCGCGGGCCTGACCCGACTGGCGCCGGCCTCGTGACCGCGCCGCCCTGACCCGGCCGCCCCGGCCCCGGACAGCACTCCACCCCCCAGCAGGAGAGCACCGATGACCAACCCGTACGTCCCCCTCCTCGTCATGATGGGGATCGCCGCCGTCCTGGCGGTGGGCGGCCTCGCCGCGAGCGCCGTCGTGG
>JAPSIJ010000320.1 GCA_031178805.1 Cellulomonas sp.
GCGAGCTCGCCGACGCTCATCTTCCGGCGGGCGAGCATCACGTCGATGTCGACGACGATCGGCATCAGATGACCTCCTCGAGCTCGCTCCGCAGGGAGGTCGCCTGCGCGAGCAGCGCCCGCAGGACCAGGACGAGCAGCGCGATCCCGGCCGCGCCGACGCCGCCGATCACCACGAGCAGCACCATGCCCGGCGGCACCTCCTCGCCGGGGGCGAGCACGAACGACAGCGCGATCGCCAGCAGCCAGGCGGCGACGGCGGCGCCGATGACGACGTCCACGTACCGGAAGGCGGCCCGGCTGAACACCGTGCCGCGCTTGACCATCGTCAGCAGCTGCCAGATGCAGACCAGGGCCACCTCGACGGTCAGCACCCCGAGGATCACGATGACGCCCACCGGCCACCGCAGCCGGTCCGGGGCACCCTCGAGGTCGATCATCAGCAGCGGCACGATGACCGCCTGGACGAACAGCAGCCCCGCCAGCAGCAGGGCGATCAGCACCCGCAGGGCGAGGACGGTCACGCGGCTCATGAGGAGGCCTCCCGTTGATCTATCGACTAACGAGAGGAATCTATCGCCTTGCGGCCGTCACGACAACGCGGCGCCCCGCGCGGTGATCGCATCGGACCGCGATGATCGGGCGCGGGCGTCGCGGTGGGCGCCAGGGTGGAGGGCGGAAGGGAGCACCGTGATCACCTCGCTCAACCGGCTCGTGGACCTCGTCGAGGAGCACCTCACCGAGGAGCTCGACGTCGCTCGCGCCGCGTCCGCGCTCGGCACCACCGAGCACCACCTGCGCCGGATGTTCTCCTCGCTGGCCGGGATGCCGCTGTCGGAGTACGTGCGCCGGCGCCGGATGACGGTCGCCGCGGCGGAGGTGGTCGACGGGCGGGGCGACCTGCTGGGCATCGCCGTGCGGTACGGGTACGGCTCGGCCGAGGCGTTCGGCCGGGCGTTCCGCGCCGTGCACGGCACCGGCCCCGGGCAGGCGCGCCGCACCGGTGGTCCCCTCCGCAGCCAGCCCCGCCTCAGGTTCCGCCTCACCGTCGAAGGAGCGCTCCCCATGGACGTCCGCCTCGCCTCCCGCCCCGCCTTCCGCCTGGTCGGCCACGCCGC
The DNA here is from genome assembly GCA_031178805.1 of Cellulomonas sp. Taxonomy (GTDB): domain Bacteria; phylum Actinomycetota; class Actinomycetes; order Actinomycetales; family Cellulomonadaceae; genus Cellulomonas. The sequence goes on from JAPSIJ010000320.1 coordinate 1,118, forward strand.
CCGCGTCCCGCTCGTGCACGAGGGGGTCAACCCCGCCATCCAGCGCCACGTCGCGTCCTTGCCGCCCGAGGAGCACGCGCGGCTCAGGGCGCTGGGCGACACCGAGCCGCACGGCCTGCTCGCCGTGAGCACCGACCTCGACCCCGACCGCCGGGAGGGCACGGAGCTGACGTACCTGCACGGCGTGGCCGTGACCGACGCGGTCGAGGTGCCCGCCGACCTCGACGTGCTGCCGGTGCCCGCGGGGACGTGGGCCGTCTTCCGCGCGGCGGGCGCCTACCCGCAGACGCTGCAGGCGGTGTGGGCCGCCACGGCGACCGAGTGGTTCCCGTCGAACCCGTGGCGCCTGCGGCCGGGCCCCGAGGTGGTCGCGGTGCTGGACCGCGCCGAGGACTTCAGCACGGCGACCGTCGAGCTCTGGCTGCCGGTCGAGGCCGGCTGACCGGCCCCCGGGCGGCGGCCGCGACGTCGTCGGGGACACTAGGGGGAGCAGTCGCCACCACCACGAGGAGTACCGCCGTGCCCCAGGGAACCGTCCGATGGTTCGACGCCGAGCGAGGGTTCGGCTTCCTCGCCCGCGAGGAGGACGACGCCGAGGACCTGTTCGTCCACGCGTCCGAGATCGTCGGCGACGACGGGCCGAGGGCGCTGCGCGAGGGGCAGACCGTCGAGTTCGAGGTGGGCGAGGGGGACCGCGGCCCGCAGGCCCGCAAGGTCCGGGTCACCGGCGACGTGCCCGCCGGCGCCCCGGTGGGCGTGCTCGGCACCGTGAGCTGGTACGAGCCCACCAAGGGCTACGGCTTCCTCACGCCCGACAGCGGTGACGGCGAGATCTTCGTGCACAGCTCCGCCATCGTGGGCGGCGGCGTGATCACCGAGGGCCAGCCGGTGGCGTTCCTGGTCGTCGAGGGCGAGAAGGGCCCGCAGGCCGACCACGTCCTGCCGCTCGCCACCGGGGCCGGCGCCGGACCGCGCCGGGACGTCACGCGTCCCGACGGCGCCGACGGCACGGTGAGCTGGTACGACGCGGGCAAGGGCTTCGGGTTCATCACCCCCGACACCGGGGACCAGGACGTCTTCGTGCACGCGCGGTCGCTGTCCGGGGACGTCACCGAGCTGGTCGAGGGCGACCGGGTGAGCTACCGCCTGTCCGAGGGCGACAAGGGCCTGCAGGCCCAGGGCGTCCGGCTCGTCGGCGGCTCGGCGCCCCGCGGCGGCCGTGCTCCGGCGGGTCGCGGCGCCCCGGCTCGCCCGTCCCGCGCCCCGCAGCGCGGCGGCGAGGGCGTCGTGGCCCGCTACGACGCCGACCGCGGCTTCGGCTTCATCACGCCCGACGACGGCGGGCCGGACCTGTTCGTGCACGTGTCGGTCGTGCGGGACGGCGAGGTGCTCTACGAGGGCGACCGCGTCCGGTTCCAGGTGCGGCAGAGCGACCGCGGCCCGCAGGCCGACCGGGTCGACCTGGTCTGAGCGCGGTCGCGCCCGCGAGCGGGCCGGCGGGGGCGGGGGCGGGGGCAGCGCCCGGCCGCCGCCGGCCGGCTCACGCCCGGGCCGCGCGCCCGGCGACGGCGGGGAGGCCGACCGGGACCCCGGTCAGCTCCTCGGAGACGCGCCACACCCGCTCGGCCTCCGCCGGGTCGCGCAGCGGCCGGAACAGGGCGTGCTCCGCCGGGGCGCCGCCGAGGTTCCCGGGCCCGGACGGGCCGTACAGGCGCCCGCCCTGCGCGTGCGGCGAGGTGGCGGCGAGCAGCGCCGGCAGCCCCGCGCTCTCCGCGGTCCCGAGCAGGACGCCCGCCCGTGACAGCCGGCGGATCAGGGCGATCTGGGGGGTGTCGCGGTCCCGGCCGATCTCCGGGCGGGCGGTGAGCAGGCTGGTGGGCGCGACGCCCGGGTGCGAGACGTTGCTCGTGATGCCCCAGCCGCCGGCGTGGCTGCGCCGCTCGAGCTCGAGCGCCCAGAGGCCGAACGCGATCTTCGACTGGGCGTACGCGCGCCGGCCGTCGTAGAACGTCTCCCAGTTGAGGTCGGCCCAGTGCACCGCGCCGCTGCGGGCCGCCACGCTGAGCTGGGACGTCACGCGCGCCCGGCCGGCGGACAGCAGGGGCAGCAGGTGCGCGACGAGGGCGACGTGCCCGAGGTGGTTCGTGCCGAGCTGCAGCTCGAAGCCGTCGGCGGTCGTCTGCCGGTCCGGCGGGGTCATCACTCCCGCGTTGTTGACGAGCAGGTGGATCGGGCGGCCGTCGGCGCGCAGCTCCTCACCGAGGGCGGCCACCGAGCCCAGCGACGCGAGGTCGAGGTCGTGCAGGGTCACGCGGGCCCCGGCGTGCGCCCGGCGGATGTGGGCGACGGCGGCCGCGCCCTTGGCGCGGTTGCGGACGGGGAGCAGCAGCTCGGCGCCGGCGACGG
>JAPSIJ010000321.1 GCA_031178805.1 Cellulomonas sp.
GCCCGCCCCCGCACCTGGAGCATCAGCTGCGCGGCTTCTCGCGCATCTCCCACGTCTCGATGACGTCCTCGACCTGCAGGTCGTTGAACGACCCGAGGCCGATACCGCACTCGAAGCCCTCGCGGACCTCGGTGGCGTCGTCCTTGAACCGCTTGAGCGACTCGATCGTGAGGTTGTCCCCGACCACCTTGCCGCGGCGCAGGACGCGCGCCTTGGTGTTCCGGCGGATCTCGCCGGAGCGGACGATCGACCCGGCGATGTTGCCGAACTTGGAGGAGCGGAACACCTCGCGGATCTCCGCGGAACCGAGCTGCACCTCCTCGTACTCCGGCTTGAGCATGCCCTTGAGGGCCGCCTCGACGTCGTCGATCGCCTGGTAGATGACCGAGTAGAAGCGCACGTCGACGCCCTCGCGGTCGGCCAGGTCCTCGACGCGCTCCGCGTACTTCACGTTGAAGCCGATGATGATCGCGTTGTCGACCGTGGCGAGGTTGACGTCGTTCTGCGTGATGGCACCCACACCGCGGTGGATGACGCGCAGGTCGACCTCGTCGCCGACGTCGATCTTGAGCAGCGCGTCCTCGAGCGCCTCGACGGCACCGGACACGTCGCCCTTGAGGACCAGGTTGAGCGTCTCGACCTTCCCCTGCTGCAGCGCCTGCGTGAAGTCCTCGAGGCTGATGCGCTTGCGGCGCTTGGCCAGGAGGGCGGCACGCTCGGCGGCCTCGCGCTTCTCCGCGATCTGCCGGGCGGTGCGCTCGTCGGGCGCCACGAGGAACGTGTCGCCGGCGCTCGGCACCGACGCCAGGCCGAGGACCTGGACCGGACGTGCCGGGCCTGCCTCGGTGACGTTGTCGCCGTGCTCGTCGAACATCGCCCGGACGCGTCCGTGGGCGGTCCCGGCGACGATCGCGTCGCCGACGTGCAGCGTGCCGGACTGGACCAGCACGGTCGCGACGGCACCGCGGCCCTTGTCGAGGTTCGCCTCGATGGCGACGCCACGCGCGTCCTTGTCGGGGTTGGCCCGCAGGTCGAGCGCCGCGTCGGCGGTCAGCAGGACGGCCTCGAGGAGGTCCTCGATGCCCATGCGCTGCTTGGCCGACACGTTGACGAACATCGTGTCGCCGCCGTACTCCTCGGCCACGAGGTTGTACTCGGTCAGCTGCTGGCGGATCTTGTCGGGGTTGGCCCCCTCCTTGTCCACCTTGTTGACCGCCACGACGATCGGCACGCCGGCCGCCTGCGCGTGGTTGAGCGCCTCGATCGTCTGGGGCATCACGCCGTCGTCGGCCGCGACCACGAGGATCGCGATGTCGGTGACCTGGGCACCACGGGCACGCATGGCGGTGAACGCCTCGTGACCCGGGGTGTCGATGAACGTGATGGCCCGCTCCTGGCCCTCGTGCTCGGTCCGCACCTGGTACGCACCGATGTGCTGCGTGATGCCGCCGGCCTCGCCCGCGACGACGTCCGTCGAGCGGATGGCGTCGAGGAGCTTGGTCTTGCCGTGGTCGACGTGACCCATGACGGTGACGACCGGCGGGCGCGCCGCGAGGTCCTCGTCGCCCTCGGCCTCGAGCTCGGCGTCGAGGTCGATGTCGAAGGACCCGAGCAGCTCGCGGTCCTCCTCCTCGGCCGACACCATCTCGATGACGTAGCCGAGCTCGGTGGCGAGCGTGCCGAACGTGTCCTCGTCGAGCGACTGCGTGGCCGTGGCCATCTCGCCCAGGTGGAACAGCACGGTGACGAGCGCCGCCGGGTTGGCGTCGATCTTGTCGGCGAAGTCGTTCAGCGACGAGCCGTGCCGCAGCCGGATGACCGTGGAGCCGTTGCCGCGCGGGACGCTGACGCCGCCGAGCGACGGGGCCTGCATGGCCTCGAACTCCTGGCGCTTCGCCCGCTTCGACTTCCGCCCGCGGACCGGGCGACCACCGGCGCGACCGAACGCGCCCTGCGTGCTGCCGCGACCGGCACCGCCGGGACGGCCGCCGCCACCGGGACGGCCGGCGAAACCGCCGCCACCACCGGGCGCACCACCGGGACGACCGGCGTAGCCGCCGCCCCCGCCGCCGCGACCGCCACCCGGGCCGCCACGACCGGCACCGGGCGCCGGACGCTCGCCGGGACGGCCGACGCCGCTGGAGGTACGACCGGGCATCATGCCCGGGTTCGGGCGGGGACCGCCCGGACGCGGCGCGGGACGCGGGCCGCCGGGACGGTCGCCCGCGGCCGCGGCCGGGGCGCCCTCGGGCGCCTGACGACGCTCGCCGGGACGCGGCATGCCCTGCGAGGGCGCGAACGGGTTGTTGCCCGGGCGCGGACCGCCGGGACGCGGCCCGCCGGGACGGTCGCCGCCACCCTGACGGGGCATGCCCTGCGACGGCGCGAACGGGTTGTTGCCGGGACGACCGCCCGGACGGCCGCCGCCGCCGGGACGACCGGCACCGCCACCCTGACCGCCGGGGCGGGGGGCGCCGGGACGGCCTGCGGGCGCGGGGCGGGCCGCCGGGGCCTGCGGCGCGGGAGCCTGAGGCGTGCGCGCGGCCGGAGCCGGGGCCGCGGGTGCGGGCGCCGGGGCAGGTGCCGCCGGGGCGGGACGCGGACCGGGCGCCGGCGCGGCGGAGGCCGCCGGGGCGGGCGCGGACGCGGCCGGAGCCGAGGCGGCGGGTGCCGACGCCACGGGGGCGGCGGGCGCGGGTGCCGGGGCAGCGGGTGCCGCCGGGGCGGGCGCCGCGGGGCGCGGTGCCGGCGCGGGGCGCGCGGCGGAGCCGTTGCCACCGCCGGCGGGGTAGGTGTCGCGCAGCTTGCGCACGACGGGCGGCTCGATGGTCGAGGACGCCGAACGGACGAACTCCCCGAGCTCGCCGAGCTTGCTCATGAGGGTCTTGCTGTCGACTCCGAGCTCCTTGGCGAGCTCGTAGACGCGGACCTTGGCCACATCTCTCCTGTCTCGGTCCGCCCGGACAGGTCGGACCGTCGTTAGTGCTGGGTACTCATCTGCGGGCACTCATCGCTGCGTGCTCATCGGGTCGCCATCGGCTTCCAACCCGCTTTCCCTGTCGACGGTCGGCGCCGGTGTGGTCCCGGCGCCGTCGTGCTGCGGCTGTGGCTGCTGGTGGTCCGCGTGCCGTGCGACGGCACCCGTGACCTCCCCCGTGTCGAGCGGGCCCGCGTGACGCAGGGCCCGGCCGAACGCCCGCCGGCGGACGGCGAGCTCGAGGCAGTGCTGGTCGGGGTGCAGCCACGCACCCCGGCCCGGCATCCGGCGGCGCTCGTCCACGACGAGCACGGGGTCACCCGTGGCGTCGCGTCCCAGCACCACCCTCAGCAGGACCGATCTCGGACCGGTCGAGCGGCACCCCACGCACGTGCGCAGCGGGCCCGGATCGGGCACCGGTGGCACGGGATCGGGGGTCCGCCTGCTCGGCGAGGAGAGCCGGCCTTCCGGCCCAGCCTCCGTCAGTCTACCGCGCCGCCTCACCGGGCGTGACCGGAGATCCCGTCGGTCGCGTCCGCGGGGCG
>JAPSIJ010000322.1 GCA_031178805.1 Cellulomonas sp.
CTTCGGGAAGGCCGGCTGCCGCAGCGTGACCAGGCAGCCGCCCAGCACGATCGCCCAGCCCACCAGGTGCAGCACGACCAGCAGGCCGTACACGACGTCCATCCAGATCCCTCGTCTCGTCGATCCGTCCCCGCGCCGGTGCTCACGATCGCCCGGCGGAGCGGCGCGGGCCCGTGGGACGATGCGCGCGGCCACCCGGCCGCGCCACCTCCCCCGTGCACCGACGAGGATCCCATGCCGACCCCCGCTCCCCCGCCCGGACCCGCCTGGCAGCCCGGCGCACCGCAGCCCGGTCCCGCCTGGCAGCCGGCCCCCGCCCCGCAGCCGACGAGCACGCTCGCGCTGATCGGGTTCATCACCGCCCTGGTGCCGTGCACCACCCTCGTCGGGCTGGTGGTGAGCATCGTCGCCCTGGTCCGGATCCGGCGCGGCGCCGCCACCGGCCGCGGCCTCGCGATCGCCGGCGTCGTGCTGGCGGTGCTCTGGCTGGTGGCGGCCGTGGTCGCGGTGGCGCTGGGCGTCACCACGCTCGTGCAGACGTGCGCCGAGCTCGGCGACGGCGTGCACCAGGTGGACGGCGTCACCTACACCTGCGACGTCTGACCGGTCAGAGCAGCCGGCGCGCCGCCGCCCACCGGGTGAGCTCGTGCCGGGAGGACAGCTGCAGCTTGCGCAGCACGGCGGACACGTGGGTCTCGACCGTCTTGATCGAGATGAACAGCTCCCCCGCGACCTCCCGGTACGAGTAGCCGCGGGCGATCAGGCGCATCACCTCGCGCTCGCGGGCCGACAGCCGGTCCAGCTCGTCGTCGCCGGTGGCGACGTCGCCGGCGGCGGTCCCGAAGGCGTCGAGCACGAACCCGGCCAGGCGCGGCGAGAACACCGCGTCGTCGCCGGCGACCCGCAGCACCGCGTCGCACAGGTCCGGGCCGGAGATCGCCTTCGTGACGTAGCCCCGGGCGCCCGCGCGGATCACCGCGACCACGTCCTCCGCCGCGTCGGACACCGACAGCGCGAGGAACCGCGTCCCGCCGAGCAGGTCGGTGCAGGCGCGGATCACCTCGGCACCGCCGCCGCCGTCGCCGCCGGGCAGGTGCACGTCGAGGAGCACCACCGGCGGCCGGGTGGCGCGCACGACCTGCACCGCCTCGTCGACGGTGGCCGCCTCGCCGACGACGCGCACCCGCCCGTCGAGCGAGGCGCGCACGCCGGCGCGGAACATCAGGTGGTCGTCGACCAGCACCACGTCGACCGGAGCCTCGTTCATCCCTGCATCGTCCTCTCGTCGTGGTCGGCGGCCGCGTCCGGCGCGCCCGCCGCCCGCAGCAGCGGCATCCGCAGCCGCACCTCCGTGCCCCCGCCGTCCTTGCACACCACGCTCGCCCGGCCGCCCCGGCGCCGCACCCGGCCGAGGATCGACTCCCGGACGCCGAACCGGTCCGCGGGCACGGCCTCGGGGTCGAAGCCGTCCCCGCGGTCCCGCACGAACACCTCGATCGCGTCGGGACCCGCCTCCAGGTAGAGGGAGACCGGCGGCCGGCCGTGCCGCACCGCGTTCAGCAGCGCCTCCCGGGTCGCCTGCAGCAGCGCGTCGGTCGACGCGTCGGGCTCGGCGTCGCCCACCACGACCGTCTCCACGGTCACGGCCTCGCCCTCGGGGCCGGTGCGGGTGTCCTCGATCTCCGCGACGATGCCCGCGAGCGCCGCCGCCACCGAGGTGCCGGGCTCGGGGCGGTCGTCGTAGAGCCAGGCCCGCAGCTCGCGCTCCTGGGCGCGCGCCATCCGGGCCACCTCCGTCGGGTCGTCGGCGCGGGCGCGGATCAGGGCCAGCGTCTGCAGCACCGAGTCGTGCAGGTGCGCGGCGATGTCGGCCCGCTCGGACTCCCGGGCGCGGGCCGCGCGCTCGTCGCCGAGCTCGCGGACCAGCCGGAGCCACCACGGGGCCAGCACCAGCGCCACGCCGCCCAGCACCGCCACCGCGGCCACGGTCGACTGCACCAGCGTGCCGGGCGTCGCCTCCTGCCCGACCAGCAGCAGCACGCCGACCCCCGCGATCACCAGGCCGCCCACGAGGCGCAGCACGCTGACCGGCCCGCGGGTGCCCGCGCGGCGCTCGCGCTGCACCGCGTCCAGCTGGCTCCACGCCAGCGCCGCGCCCGCCACCAGCAGCAGCACCGGCACGACCCAGCTGCCGACCACCTCGGTCCCGGCGCGGGTCAGCAGCAGGGCGGCCGCGCCCGCGAGCAGCGCCACCCCCACGGCGATCTCCGTCCAGGGCAGCCGGCGCAGCCGCAGCACGGTGGCGCTCTCCTGCGGCCGCGCCAGCCGGGACAGCGACGCGGGCCGGCCCGCCTCCGCCGCGGCGAGCGGGTCGCCCACCGGGACCGTGACCCACCAGAAGACGTAGAGCAGCAGGCCCACGCCGCCGAACGGCGCCAGCAGCACGAACAGCACGCGCACCAGGCGGACCGGCACGTCGAGGTGCAGCGCGACCCCCGCCGCGACGCCGCCGAGCACGCGGCCGCGGTCGGGCCGGCGCAGCGGCAGGCGGGACGAGGACTCCATGCGCCGATCGTGGCACGCCCCGGCCCGCGGACCGGCACCCCGGGAGCGATCCCGGGGGCGGACCAGGGTCCGGCGGCGGCAGGGTCAGGGGCGGGTCAGGGGGGTACCCGATGCCGCGGGGGCACCCGCGTCGAGCAGGATCGAGCCATGACGAACGACAGCGCCGACCACGGGTCGCCGACCGGCACGCCGCAGGGCGGCACCGGTGCGGCCGGCCCCGTGCCGCCCCCGGCGGCACCCCCGTCCGACGGCCACGGGATGTCCGGCTTCTTCGACGCGATCCGCCGCACCGGCGTGGTCCGCAGCCCCGACCGGTGGGTCGGCGGCGTCGGCGGCGGCCTCGCCGCCCGGTTCGGCATCGACCCGCTGCTGGCCCGCGGCCTCATCGGCGTCACGATGCTGATGGGCTTCGGGCTGGTGCTCTACGGCGTCGCCTGGGCCCTGCTCCCCGAGCAGGCGGACGGCCGCATCCACCTGGAGGAGACCGTCCGCGGGCGGTTCGACATCGCGCTGCTCGGCGCGATCGGCCTCGTCGTCCTCGGGCTGAGCGCGGGTGACTGGTGGTTCAGCTGGGGCCCGTTCGACAGCGGCTGGTTCGGTGCCCTGGCGTGGATCGGCGTCATCGTCGCCGGCTGCGTGATCCTCGTGAACGCGCTGCGCCGCGACTCCGGTTCCCGGCCGCCCCGCCCGGTGTGGCAGCCCCCGCAGCAGGAAGGACACGCCCCCATGACCAGTCCCGGCCCCGGCGGCGCACCCGCGCCCGGCCCCGCCCCGGCGCGCCCCGCCGCGTACCCGTCGGCCCCGACGAGCGCCCCGGTGGGCGGCCCGCTGGGTGCCCCGCCGGCCGGCCCGCCCCTGGGCGGTCCGCCCCCGGGCGGCTGGGCGGCGTCGCCCCCGCCGCCGCCCGCCCCGCGCGGGTGGGCCCCGTCCGCTCC
>JAPSIJ010000028.1:0-3439 GCA_031178805.1 Cellulomonas sp.
AGCGCCATCCCGTAGTTGTCCGCGCCCGGCTGCCCGATCAGCCGGAAGACCACCACCGGCAGCGTCGGCCGGTCCGGCCGGGCCAGGAACGACGTCGCGCCGAACTCCCCCAGCGACACGGCGAACGCGAAGCCGACCGCCAGGCCCACCGACCGGAGCACCAGGGCGCCGTCGACGGTGGCCAGCACCCGGCCCGGGCCGGCCCCGAGCGTGGCGGCGGCCTCGCGCAGCCGGGGGTCGACCGCCCGGAGCACCGGCAGCACGGTCCGGACCACCAGCGGCACGGCGACCACCGCCTGCGCGATCGGCACGAGGGCGCCGGTGGTGCGCAGGTCGGCGGCGACGCCGAACGGGTGCGCCAGCGTCAGCAGCGCGCCGAACCCGACGGTCACCGCGGACACGCCCAGCGGCAGCATGAACACGCCGTCGAGCAGGCCGACGGCGCGGCGGGCGGCCGGGCGGCGCGGGCGCCGGGACACCACGAGGGCGACCAGGCAGCCGACGACCATCGCCAGCACCGTGGCGTCCACCGCCACCCGCAGCGAGTTGCCCAGCGCCGTCCACACGGTGACGGTCAGGGCGTTGCGGCCGCCGGTGGTGCCGAGGGCGCGGTAGTGGTCCAGCCCCCAGCCGTCGCCGGTGCGCAGCGAGCCGAGCAGCAGGGCCGCGAGCGGCAGCGCGAGCAGCACCAGCACGACGCCGGTCACCGCCGCGGGCAGCGGGTGCGGGCGACCGCCGGCCGGGACGGCGTCGGCGACGAGCTGCAGCGCGCGCTCGCGCCGGCTCCGTGCCCGCGCGGCGACCGCGAGCGCCGCCACCACGACGACCACCTGGACCACGGACAGCACCGCCGCGGCGCGCAGGTCGAGGAACTGGGTGGTCTGGATCCAGATCTCGGTCTCGACGGTGCCGTACTCCAGGCCGCCGAGCACCAGCACGGTCCCGAACGCGGTGGCGCAGAACAGGAACACCAGCGACGCGGCCGACGTGATCGCCGGCGTCAGCGCCGGCAGCGTCACCGTGCGGAAGGCGCGCGCGGGCGAGGCGCCGAGGGACCGCGCGGCCTGCTCGGGGCGCGGGTCCAGCCGCTCCCACAGGCCGCCGACCGTGCGGACGACCACGGCGTAGTTGAAGAACACCAGCGCGGCGACGATCGCGGCGAACGTGCCGTCCAGGTGCAGGAAGCCGAGCGGGCCGTTCTCGCGCAGCAGCGCCCGGAAGGCCACGCCCACCACCACGGTCGGCAGCACGAACGGCACGGTGACGAACGCGCGCAGCACGCCCCGGCCGGGGAACCGGCAGCGGTAGAGCACGTACGCGCCGGGGACGCCGAGCAGCACGGAGAGCACCGTGCCGATCGCGCCCTGCGCGAGGGTGAGGCCGACGATCCGCCAGGTCCGCGGCCGGGCGAACACCTCGGCGAACCCGGACAGGTCGAGCGCGCCGTCGGCGACGAACCCGCGGCTGACCAGGGTCAGCACCGGCCACGCGAAGAACGTGCCGAGGAACAGCAGCGGCACCGCGGCGGCGAGCGTCCAGGCCAGGACCCGGCCGCCCGCCGCCCGCCGGCGGCCCGGCAGCGGCGCGGGCCCGGGGCGCGCGGCCGCCCCCGGCCGGCCGGAGCCGGTCGAGGGCGGTCGCGTCGTCGTGGTCACGGGCGCCTCGTCAGCCGATCACCAGGTCGGTCCACTCCCGGACCCACGCGTCGCGGTGCTCGGCGACGTCGGTCAGCGGCACCTCGATCGGCTCCTCGGCCAGCGGCGCCCACTGCGCCCACTCCTCGGGGAGCTCCACGGCGCTGCTGACCGGGTACATGTACATGGACCCGGGGATGTCGGCCTGCACCTCGTCGGACAGCAGCCAGTCGACCAGCTGCTGCGCGCCCTCGGGGTTCTCCGCCCCCGCCAGCACGCCGGCGTACTCGACCTGCCGGAAGCAGGTGTCCAGCAGCGCCCCGGTGGTCGGCTCGCCGCCGCCCTCCGGCACCGTCTCGGGCGGGGAGGAGGCGTAGGACAGCGCGATCGGGCGGGGACCGCCGCCCCCGCCGCCGGAGAAGTCGGTGTAGTAGGCGTCGGACCAGCCCTCGGCGACCTTCAGCCCGTTGGCCTTCAGGTCCGTCCAGTACTGCTGCCAGCCCTCCTCGCCGAACGCCCCGATCGTGGCCAGCAGGAAGGCCATGCCCGGGCTGCTGGTCGCGGCGTTGGTGACGACGGTGAGGTCGCGGTACGCCGGGTCGGTCAGGTCCTCGAGCGACGTCGGCTCCGGCACGCCCTGCGCGGTGAACCACGCGTGGTCGACGTTCAGGCAGACGTCGCCCACGTCCACGGCGGTCAGCGAGCCCGAGTCGTCCGGGGCGTACGCCGCGGCGTCCTCGGCGGCCGGCGCCTGCGACTCGTACGGCTCCAGCACACCCTCGGCGATCGCCCGCGACGCGAAGGTGTTGTCGATGCCGTAGACGACGTCGCCCAGCGGGGCGTCCTTGGTGAGCACCAGCTGGTTCACCAGGGCGCCGCCGTCGCCGGGGGCGACCTGCTGCACCGTCAGGCCGGTGTCGGCCTCGAACTGCTCGAGCAGGCCGTCGCTCAGGTGGAACGAGTCGTGCGTGACCAGCGTGACCGTCCCCGAGCCGGCGTCGGCGGAGGCGGCGTCGTCCGCCGACCCCCCGGCGACCGAGCAGCCGGCCAGGACGAGCACGGACCCGGCGGCGAGCGCCGGGAGGGGGTGCCGGAGCGTCCGGCGGCGTGCGCGCGTGCGCGCCATGGTGGTTCCTCCTCGATGGGTACCGAGGGGGCCGCCGGCGCGTCCCCGCACCGGCGCGCGCACGGTGGCGCGGCGGCACGACGGCACGTCGACGGCTGAGATCCCGACTCCCTACGCCGGTGCTAACCGGATCAGGTGCGAGGGTCTGCGGTCCGTCCGCACTCTCAGCGCCGGTCGGGTGCCGCCTGGTGGCGACGTCCCGGGGCGCTCCCCTGTCGTTCGCAGGCGAGGCTACACCCCGCCCGCGCGCGTCCCGCGCCCGGTGCCGCGCCGACCCCGCGCCCCGGGCACCCTGACCTGCGGCGCCGCACACCCGGCGCTAGCGTGGGCGCAGCACCCGGGCCGGCACCCGCCGCCCGGCACCGCCCGACGCAGGAGGTCCCGTGGCCGACGACGACACCCAGTCCACCCTCGCCAAGATCACCGGCCTCGCCGTCGCCGGTGCCGTCGCGTGGCTGGCGAGCAAGGCCGTCGACCGGGTCTGGCAGACCGCCGTCGGGCACAAGCCGCCGAAGCCCGAGGACGACGCCGACGACATCAAGATCGGCGAGGTCGTCGCGGCCGCGGCGATCACCTCGGCCGCGGTCACGCTCGCCCGGGTGTTCGCCACCCGCGGCACCAAGAAGTTCGCGCAGCGGGTCGACAAGAACCGCCGCCTGCCCCGCTGACGCCCCGCCCG
>JAPSIJ010000028.1:3539-14060 GCA_031178805.1 Cellulomonas sp.
CCGCGGGGACGGCCGGTCAGCCGTCCTCGCGGTCCCGGGCGTCCGCGCGCTCCTGCGCCTCGGTGAGCTCGTCCACGACGAGCAGGTCCTGGCGCACCTTGCCCGTGCGGTAGCCCGCGCGGCCCACCAGGTGCGCGGCCACCGGCGCCGTGAGCATCTGGAACAGGGCGACCAGCACCAGCGCCCACACCGCGCCGCCGGACCGCAGCCGCAGCGACAGCCCGATCAGCACGAGGATCAGGCCGAGCACCTGCGGCTTCGTGCCCGCGTGCATCCGCGACAGCAGGTCGGGGAACCGGAGCACGCCGACCCCGGCGGCGAGCGCCAGCAGCGCCCCGCCGATCATGCAGACCGCGGCGGCGACGTCCGCGGCGAGGTCCCAGCTCATCGTGCGCTCCCCTCGTCGGCCGTGCCGTCGGTCGTGCCGTCCGCCGTCGCGTGCCGGCCCGCGGGCTCGTGCTCGTGGGCACCGCGCTCGTCGACGTGCGGCTCGTCCCCGTGCTCGCGGCGGTCCTCGTCGGGGACCACCTGCGCCGGGCGGGCCTCGTCGCCGTGCGCCGCCGCCTCCGCCCGGGCGTCGTGGCGGTCCTGCGCGGGGTGCGGGCCCTCGACGGCGGACGCCTCCGACTCCTTCGCGCGGCGCGCCCTGCGGGCGGTCTCCGCCTCCTCCTCGGCGCGGATCCGGTCGGCCTCCTCCTGGGCGATCTCCTCGCGGGACCGCACGCGGCCCTCGCCGGCCGGCTCCACCGAGGCGAACCGGGAGACGGTCACGGAGCCCACGAAGCCGACGAGCGAGAGCACGACCAGGATCGGCACCACGTCCGTGCGGCGCTCCGCGGCGGCGTACAGCGCCACGGCGGCCACCACGACGGTGACGATGATGTCGAGCGCCACGGTCCGGTCGAGCATGGACGGGCCGCGCTCGGCGCGGACCAGGGCGAGCGCCCCGGCGACGGCGAGCAGCGTGGCGCAGATCAGCAGGACGACGGTCATGCGCGCACCTCCGCGCGTCGGGCGGCGCGGCCGCGGAGCTCCAGGCCGGCCTCGCGGAGCTCGTCGTCCGAGGCGAACGCCCGCAGCACCCGCTCCTCCTGGTCCAGCACGTTCTGCCGGGCGCGCTCGACGCCGCCGGACTGCTCGACGTCCAGCACGTGCAGGTAGAGCATCCCGGTGAGGCGGTGCGCCTCGACCACCAGGGAGCCGGGCACGAGCGAGCAGAGCTCGGCGGTCATGGTCAGGTACAGGTCGGAGTGGTTGCGCAGCTGGACGCCGATCACGGCGCCGCGCGGGGTGTGCCGGGGGCGCAGCGCGACCCAGGACACCTCGACGGACGCGTGCAGCAGGTCCCAGGCGAACCGGGCGACCAGCACGACCAGCCCCCACGGCCGCAGCCGGCCGTGGAACACGATGGGCGTCATCCGGAGCAGGCCGGTGACCGCCACGGCGATCACGGCGCCCGCGAGCACGTTGCCGACCGTGAAGTCGCCCCAGAGCAGGACCCAGACGGCGATCAGCCACAGCATGGTCGGCCACTGGGCCGCCAGCTTGCGGCGGCGCGGGTGCAGGCTCACGACTCCTCCTCCCGTGCGGCGTCGACGGACTCGCCCGAGCCGCGGCCGTCCTGCGGCAGCACCGACTGGACGTAGACGGACCGGTCGGCGAGCGCGGCGGCGGCGCGCTCCGCGTACCCGTAGAGCGGTCCGGCGGCGACGGTCAGGGTCAGGCCGAGCACCACGAGCGCGGCGGCGGAGCCCACCATGCCCTTCGGCAGCCGGGCGTCCGGCAGCGGCTCGGGCGGCGTCTGCCAGAACGCCTTGTTCCACGCCTTGATCAGCGCGTACAGCGTGAGCAGCGAGGTGAGCACGCCGCCGACGACCAGCGTGAGCGCCAGCCAGGAGCCGTCCTGCACGCCGGCCTGCATCAGCCCGACCTTGCCGAGGAACCCGGACAGCGGCGGGATGCCGCCGAGGTTCATCGCGGGGATGAAGAACAGGATGCCGAGCAGCGGGGCGATCTTCGCCAGGCCGCCGAGGGAGTCGAGCGACGTGGACCCGCCCCGGCGCTCGATCAGGCCCGCCACCAGGAACAGGCCGGTCTGCACGATGATGTGGTGCGCCACGTAGTAGATCGACGCGGACCAGCCGGCCTGGGAGGCCAGCGCGATGCCGAAGATCATGTACCCGATGTGGCTGACCAGCGTGAAGGACAGCAGCCGCTTGAGGTCGTCCTGTGCGACGGCGCCGAGGATGCCGACCACCATCGTGGCCAGCGCGGCCCACATCAGGACGTCGTCCATCCGGCCCTCGGGGAACAGCAGCGTCTGCACCCGGATGATCGCGTAGACGCCAACCTTGGTCAGCAGGCCGGCGAACACCGCCGTGACCGGCGCGGGCGCGGTCGGGTACGAGTCGGGCAGCCACGCGGACAGCGGGAAGATCGCCGCCTTGATCCCGAACGCCACCAGCAGCAGCACCTGGAGCAGCAGCCGGACGCCGGGGTCGATCTCCGGCAGCCGCTCGGCGAGCTGCGCCAGGTTCACCGTGCCGGCGGCGGCGTAGGTCAGCGCGATCGCGATGAGGAACAGCAGCGAGGACAGCAGCGCCACGACCACGTAGATCGAGCCCGCGCGGATCCGCTCGCCCGTCCCGCCGAGCGTCAGCAGCACGTAGGACGCGGCGAGCAGGATCTCGAAGCCGACGTAGATGTTGAACAGGTCGCCGGACAGGAACGCGTTCGCGACGCCGGCGGCCAGGATCAGGTACGTCGGGTGGTAGATCGACACCGGCGCGGCCTCGTCGCCGTCGGCCTCGCCCTGCGCCAGCGAGTACAGCTGGACGCACAGGGTCACGGCCGCGGAGACGGTGAGCATCAGGGCGGACAGCCGGTCCGCGACCAGGTTGATCCCGACCGGCGCCGCCCAGTTGCCGATGTCGACCACCAGCGGGCCGTCGTCGGCGAGCACGAGCAGCGTCGCGGCGACGACCAGCACGACGCTGAGCGCGACGACGCTGATGATCCGCTGCAGGCGCGGCCGGCGGTACAGCGCGAGCGCGAGGCCGGCGCCGAACAGCGGCACGACCACCGGCAGCGGGACGAGGAACGCGTACTCGTTCACCGCGCCTCCTCTCGGTCGCCGGTCGGTCGGTCGTGGGTCTCGTGCGTGGCGGGTGAGGGTTCGCCCTCGTCCGTCTCGTCGCGGGTCTCCGCGGCCTCCTGGTCCAGCGTGGTCGTGGAGTCCTCGGTGTCCGCGTCCTCGAACGCGCGCTCGTCGCGGGCGGCGAGCCGGGCGATGCGGCGGTCCTCGAGGTCGTCCTGCACCTCGTCGTGCCGGTGCAGCTGCCAGGACCGGTACGCCATCGCCAGCAGGAACGCCGTCATGCCGAGCGTGATGACGATGGCGGTGAGCACCATCGCCTGCGGCAGCGGGTCGCTCATCCGGCCCGCGGGCTCCAGCCCGACGATCGGCGGCCGCCCCGCCGCGCCGCCGGCGACCAGGAACAGCAGGTTCGCGCCGTTGCCGATCAGCACCACGCCGATCAGCACGCGGGACAGGCTGCGCTCCAGCAGCAGGTACACGCCCGTGGTCACCAGGACCACGATCAGGCCGACCAGCACGAGGTTGGGGCTCATGTCGATCATCGGGTGGCCTCCGTCCCGGGCTGCGCGGCGCGCTCGTGCTCGGCGACCAGGCCGGCCGCCACGGCGTCGACCCGGACCTCCTCCGCGGGCTCGGCGTCGCCGCCGACCGCGACCGGGTCGCCGTCGGCCTCGGACTGCCGGTCGATCTCCGCGCCGAGGCTGCGGAGGATGTCGAGCACCAGGCCGACGACCACGAGGTAGACGCCGACGTCGAAGAACAGGGACGTGACCAGGTGCAGGTCGCCGATCACCGGGACGTGCACGTCGATGATCCAGGACTGCAGCACCGACCCGCCGAACACCAGCGCACCCAGGCCGACGCCGGCGGACAGGAACAGGCCGCTGCCGAGCAGCAGACCCGGCTGCACCGGGGCCGCCTCGCCGAGCTCGTACCGGCCGCCCGCGAGGTAGCGCACGATCAGCGCGATGCCGGTCACCAGGCCCGCCGCGAACCCGCCGCCGGGGGCGTTGTGCCCGGAGAACAGCAGGTACAGCGAGTAGACGATCATCGTGTGGAACAGCAGCCGCACCACGACCTCGAACACCACGGACCGGCGGCGCGGGGCCAGGGTCCGCCCGGCGCGCAGCCACTCGCGGGGCTGGTACGACCCGCGCGCGGACAGCTGCCGGCGCACGCCCGCCATCGGGTCGTCGCCGCCGCCCCACACCCCGCGCTGGTCGGGCGCGTCGCCCGCGCGGAAGATCGCGCCGGACCGCGTGCGCAGGAACACCAGCGAGGCGACGCCCGTCGCCGCGACCAGCAGCACCGAGATCTCGCCCATGGTGTCCCAGGCGCGGATGTCGACGAGGGTCACGTTGACGATGTTCTTGCCGCCGCCGAACGAGTACGCCTCCTCGGCGAAGTCGACCGACACGGGGGCGTGCACCCGGGCGCCGGGCACGATCAGCGCCAGCGCGCCGACGGTCAGGCCGACGGCCAGGGCCACGCCGAGCCGCACCCACCGGGACGCCACCAGCGGGCGGTCGGAGAAGTACGGGGGCAGGCGGCGCAGCACCAGCACGAACACGACGAGCGTGACCGTCTCCACCAGCACCTGGGTCAGCGCGAGGTCGGGCGCGCCGTGCAGCAGGAAGAGCGCGGCGATGCCGTAGCCCGAGACCCCGAGCAGGATCACGGCCTTGAGCCGGCGGCGGGCGCGCGCGACGAGCACCGCGGCGACGGCGACGAACGCGCCGATCACCAGCTGGGCGGGCCGGTCCCAGGGCCGCACGTCGCCGGGCAGCTGGGTGAACCGCAGCAGCGGGACGCCCACGGCGACCACGAAGACGACGAGGATGCCGCCGAGGTAGAACGGCAGCGACCCGCGCTGGGTCAGCGCGGTGACGTCCGCGGCGAGGTCGTCCAGCCGGCGCATGAACTTCCGGTAGAGCCGGTCGGCCTCGGGGACGTGCGGCACGGCGGCCTGCGCCGCCTCGACCGGGCCGCGGAGGACGAACAGCAGCACGCCGGTCGCCAGCACCGCGGCGGTGATGGCGAGCGTCGGCGTGAACCCGCCCCAGAGCAGCAGGTGCCCGGCCTCGCCGGTCGGGTAGGCGTCGGCGTGCGGGGCCAGCAGGTCCTCGCCGAACCCGGGCACCAGCGCGACGGCCAGGCCGAGCACGGCCAGCAGCATCGCGGGCCACACCAGCAGCAGGGAGGGCCGGCCGACCGGGGCGGGCTCGGCGAGCTCGTCGTCGGCGTGCGGGGCGGGCTCGGCCTCGCGCGCCGCCTTCTCGTCCGTGGCGTACCGGGCGTCGCGCGCCGCGTGCAGCGTCCGGACCGCCGCGGGCGACAGCACCGGCTTGGTCGCGAACGCGCCCCACCACAGCCGCAGGCCGTACGCGACGGTCAGGGCGGAGCCGACGGCGACCAGGGCCAGCACCACGAGGTCGAGGGCGTGGCCGCCGTGGCCGAGCGCCTCGAGGGCGGCCTCCTTCGCGACGTACCCGGCGAACGGGGGCGCGCCGATCATCGACAGCGTGGCGAGGGCGCCGGCGGTGGCGGTGACCGGCAGGGCGCGGCCCACGCCGGACAGCCGCCGCAGGTCGCGGGTGCCGGTGGCGGCGTCCACGACGCCGACCACGAGGAACAGCGCCGCCTTGAACATCGCGTGCGCGCCGACCAGCGCGAGGCCCGCCAGCGCGGTGGCCCGGGTGCCGTAGCCGACCAGCAGCACGATCAGCCCGAGCTGGCTGACCGTGCCGAACGCGAGCACGAGCTTCAGATCGTGCTGCCGCAGGGCGCGGTAGCCGCCGAGCAGCAGGGTGCCGCCGCCCAGGACCACGATCATCCAGCGCCAGGCCGACAGGTCCGAGTACGCCGGGGCGAACCGCGCGACCAGGTACACGCCGGCCTTCACCATCGCGGCGGCGTGCAGGTAGGCGGAGACCGGCGTCGGCGCGGCCATCGCGGCGGGCAGCCAGAAGTGCGTCGGGATCAGCGCGGCCTTGCTCACCGCGCCGACCAGCAGGCAGACCACGCCCGCGGTCACCGCCGCGCCCTGCGGGGGCGCCGCCAGGATCTCCGACAGCCGGTACGTCCCGGCCGCCTCGCCCAGCAGCACGACGCCGACGAGCATCGTCAGGCCGCCGGCCGTGGTGACGACGATCGCCTGCATGGCGGCCCGGCGGCTCGCCTTGCGCTCGTGGTAATGGCCGATGAGCAGGTAGGAGAAGACCGTGGTCAGCTCCCAGAACACGAACAGCAGCAGCGTGTCGTCGGCCGTGACCAGCCCGAGCATCGCGCCGGCGAACGCGACCAGGACGCCGCCGAACCGGCCGAGCCCGCTCGCCCCGGCCTTGAAGTAGGCCGAGCAGTAGACGAGCACGATGGCGCCCACGCCGCCGACCAGCAGCGTCATCAGCCAGGACAGCGTGTCCAGCCGGAACGAGAGCTCGAGGCCGAGGCCCGGCACCCAGGCCACGGACTGCACGGGACCGTCGCCGTCGAGGACCGCGCCGGTCAGCGAGAGCGCCCAGACCGCGACGGCGGCGGGGGCGAGGGCGAGCACCCAGAAGGCGCGGCGGCCGAGCCACGCGAACAGCGCGGGCGCGGCGAGGGCGGCGACGAGGTGCACCGCGAGGAGCTGCAGCACGTCCGCTCCGTCCTGTCGTGGGCGGGTGGTCGGTCGGTGTTCGGTCCCACCGACCCGGGTCGCGGCGCACGGGGCGCCCACGCACGGCAGTCGGCTGACGTGTGGTGGTGTCAGGCAGCGGGTACGCCGGGCCGGGCGGCATCACCGGCGCGGCAGGGAGCCACCAGCGCCGGGCAGGCCGACCGAGGGTCGAGGGATTGCCCGGAGTCTATCAAGCGATCACCACGGCGCCCGGGGCGCCGGGGGACCTCCGGCCCGCCCGCGCCGCGGCGGGCGGGCTAGCGTGAGGCGGTGGACGCGCTCCGGGTGACCTGCCTCGTGCTGGTGGCGGTGGCCACCGTGACCGGGGTCGCGGTGTTCACCAGGGGCGCCGTCCGGCTGGCCCGGATCATCCGCCTGGGCCGGCCCGCCCCCGGCCGCCTCCGGCCGGTCGGCCGCCGCACGCTGCGGGTGCTGCGCGAGCTCGTCGGCCACGGCCGGTTCCAGCACCGGCCGGTGGTCCGGGTCGCGCACTGGGCCGTGATGGTGTCGTTCCCCGTCCTCGTGCTCACCCTCGTCACCGGGTACGCCCAGGTGGTCGACCCGCGGGCCGTCCTGCCCGTCCTCGGCCACGTCGCCCCGTGGGCGTGGCTGACGGAGGGCATCGCGTGGCTGTCGCTCGCCGGGATCCTCGCCCTC
This sequence comes from Cellulomonas sp., assembly GCA_031178805.1. GTDB lineage: Bacteria > Actinomycetota > Actinomycetes > Actinomycetales > Cellulomonadaceae > Cellulomonas. The sequence goes on from JAPSIJ010000028.1 coordinate 10,952, forward strand.
GTCGTGGTCCGGGTGCGCAGCACGCCGCGCGACGTCCCGCCCACCCCGGCCCGCGCGATCGCGGCCGCCCGCGCCGGGGTCGGCGACGGCTCGGGCCCGGCGCCCGACCCCGGCGCCCTGCCCGCCCGGCGGTCCCGGTTCTTCGGCTCCCACACCGGCCAGGCGGTCGTCGTCGAGGCGACCGTGCTGCTCGTCGTGCTGGCCGTGCTCGTCCTGCGCGGGCTGGAGCACGAGCTCGCGGTGCGCAGCGGGTCGTCGCTCGCGTCGCCGTGGCTGTTCCCGACCACGGCCTGGATCGGCGACCTGGTGGCCGGCGCGCCGCTCGCGACGGTCGAGGCCGCCGTCGTGGTGTGCGCGACGGTGAAGGTGCTCGTCTCGATGGCGTGGTTCGTGGTCGTCGGGCTGCAGCCCACGATGGGCGTCGCGTGGCACCGGTTCCTCGCCGTGCTGAACGTCTACGCCCGCCGGGACCTCGACGGCGCCCCGGCGCTCGGGCCGCTGGCGCCGCTGCGGGTCGGGGACCGGGACCTCGACGTCGCCGCCCTGGAGGACCTGCCCGAGGACGCCCGGCTCGGCGTCCGCGCGGTGGAGGACCTCACCTGGAAGGGCCTGCTCGACGTCACCACCTGCACCGAGTGCGGGCGCTGCCAGGAGCAGTGCCCCGCCTGGGCCACCGGCAAGCCGCTGTCCCCCAAGCTCGTCACGCTCGCGCTGCGGGACCACGCCGCGGCCACCGCCCCGTACCTGCGGGCGGCGCGCGCGGGCCAGGAGCCGGCGCCGGGGCACGTGGACGTGGATCTCGTGGCCTCCGGGGTGATCGACGCCGACGCCCTGTGGGCCTGCACCACCTGCGGCGCCTGCGTGCAGCAGTGCCCGGTGGACATCGAGCACGTCGACACGATCGTCGACATCCGGCGGTACCAGACCCTGATGGAGTCGGCGTTCCCGGCCGAGCTCGCCGGCACGTTCACCAAGCTGGAGCGGCGGGGCAACCCCTGGGGGCTGCCCGCCCGGCAGCGGCTGGACTGGGCGAAGGACCTGCCGTTCGACGTGCCGGTCGTCGGCGCGGACGTCGCGTCCGCCGCCGAGGTGGACTACCTGTTCTGGGTCGGCTGCGCGGGCGCGTACGAGGAGAAGGCCCGGCGCACCACCCGCGCGGTCGCCGAGCTGCTGCACACCGCCGGCGTGACGTTCGCCGTGCTCGGCGACGGCGAGGGCTGCACCGGCGACCCGGCCCGGCGCGCGGGCAACGAGGTGCTGTACCAGGTGCTCGCCGCGGCGAACGTCGAGGCGCTGGACGCCGCCGGCGCGCGGGCCGTGGTCGTGACGTGCGCGCACTGCTTCAACACCCTCGCGCGGGAGTACCCGCAGCTCGGCGGCCGGTACGACGTCGTGCACCACACCGAGCTGCTCGACCGGCTGGTCGCCGAGGGCCGACTCACCCCCGCCGCGCCGGAGGGCGACCCGCAGCGCGTCACGTACCACGACCCCTGCTACCTCGGCCGGCACAACGAGGTCTACGAGCCGCCGCGCGAGCTGCTCGCCGCGCTGCCCGGCGTGGAGGCCGTCGAGATGCCGCGGACCCGCGAGCGGTCGTTCTGCTGCGGGGCCGGCGGCGCGCGGATGTGGGTCGAGGAGTCGATCGGCACCCGGATCGGCACCGCCCGGGCCGAGGAGGCCGTCGCCACCGGGGCCGACGTGGTCGCCACCGCGTGCCCCTACTGCACGGTGATGCTCACCGACGGGGTCGCGGCGGCGACCGTGGACCGCACCGGGGTCGGCGTCCCGGAGGTCACCGACATCGCGCTGCTGCTGCTGGACCGGGTGCGCGAGGGCGCCTGACCGCGGCCGGGACGGCGCTCGGCCCGACCCGGCTCGCGTCGGGCCGTCAGGCCGCCGTGGCCCGGCGCAGCGCGACGAACGACACGACGGCCGCGCCGACCGCCACCACGCCCCCCACCGCCGCGGCGTGCTGGGCGCCGGCGTCGAACGCGAGCCGCGCGGACTCCAGCAGCGCGTCGGCCGCGTCCGGCTCCAGGGCCGGTGCCACCTGGGTCGCGCCGCCCAGCGTGTCGCCCGCGGCGTGCGCCTGCTCGGCGGTCAGCGCGTCCGGCAGGACCACCTGCGCGCGGTACACCGCGTTCAGCACGGAGCCCAGCACGGCCACGCCGAGGGTGTGGCCGAGCTCGTACGCCGTCTCGGAGATCGCCGAGGCCGCGCCCGCCTTCTCCGGCGGCACCGCGCTGGTGATCTGGTCGTTGGTCAGCGTCTCGGCCAGGCCGACCCCGACCCCCATCACGACGAAGGCGAGGGTGACCGTCGCCGGGGTGGGCACGTCGCCGAGCAGCGTGAGCACGCCGTACCCGCCGGCGGCGAGCAGGAAGCTGCCGCCGATCAGCACCCCGGGCCGGACGTACCGCACCAGGCGGACGGCCAGCAGGCCGGCGACCACCGACGCGGCCAGGCCCGGCAGCAGGGCCACGCCCGCCGCCATCGGGGTCAGGCCCGCGGCGAGCTGCAGCAGCTGGGACACGATGACCAGCAGGCCGGAGAAGCCGAGGATCGACAGCAGGTTCGCCGACACCGCCCCGGAGAACACCGGGTTGGTGAACAGCCGCACGTCCAGCATCGGCGTGGGCAGCCGGCGCTGCCGGCGCACGAACGCCCAGCCGGCCACCAGGCCCACCAGCGCGCTGCCGACCGTGGTGGCCGTGACGCCGTGCTCGCCGACGGTGATGATCGCCCAGACCAGCGGCAGCATCGTGGCCAGCGCCAGCACGCTGCTCCACGGGTCCAGCGGGCCCGGCGCCGGGTCGCGGGACTCCGGCACGAGCGCGACGGCCAGCGGGAGCAGCAGCAGGAGCACAGGCACGTTCAGCAGGAACACCGAGCCCCACCAGAAGTGGGTGAGCAGGGCGCCGCCGACGATCGGTCCGAGGGCCGCGCCGCTCGCGAAGCCCGAGGCCCAGATCGCGATCGCGAGCCGCCGCTGGGCGCGGTCGAGGAACACGTTGCGGATCAGCGACAGCGTGGACGGCATCAGCGTCGCGCCGAACACGCCCAGCAGCGCGCGGGACGCGATCAGCATCGCCGGGCTGGTCGACCACGC
>JAPSIJ010000323.1 GCA_031178805.1 Cellulomonas sp.
CCCAGCACGTCGGGGTCGGGGCCGATCCGGCCGCCGCGGTCCAGCCCGGCGATGCGCTCGTGGTCCTCGGCGGTCAGCGCGAAGCCGAACACGTCGAGGTTCGCGCGGATCCGCTCGGGCGTCACCGACTTCGGGATGACCACCGTGCCGAGGTCGAGGTGCCAGCGCAGCACCGCCTGCGCCGGCGTCACGCCGTGCGCGCGGGCGACGTCCACGATCACGGGGTCCTCCAGCAGCCCCGTGCCGCGGGCCAGCGGCGACCACGCCTGGGTGACCACGCCGAGGTCGGCGTGCACCGCGCGGAGCTCGCGCTGCTGCAGGTACGGGTGCAGCTCGACCTGGTTGACCACGGGCACCACGCCCGAGTCGTCGACCACCCGGCGCAGGTGCGCGGGCGTGAAGTTCGAGACGCCGACCGAGCGGACCCGGCCCGCGTCGCGGAGCTCCACCAGCGTGCGCCAGGTCTCGGCGTACAGGTCCTGGCCGGGGAACGGCCAGTGGATCAGGTACAGGTCGGGCGCGTCGAGGCCGAGGCGGTCGACCGACGCCTCGAACGCCGCGAGCGTGCGGTCCCGCCCCTGGTCGTCGTTCCACAGCTTCGTCGTGACGAACACGTCGTCGCGCGCGAGGCCGGAGGCGCGCACCGCGCGGCCGACGCCGGCCTCGTTGCCGTACAGCTTCGCCGTGTCGACCATCCGGTAGCCGGCCTCGAGCGCGTGGCCGACCGCGGCCTCCGCGCCCGCGTCGTCGACCTGGTAGACGCCGAGGCCGACCTGCGGGATCACGTGGCCGTCGAGCAGCGGGACGGAGGGCACCGGGGTGGGGGTCATCCGCCCACTCTGGCACGTCCGGCATGATGGCGGCATGGCCATCTTCGCCGTCCGCTACACCTACGACCAGCGCGCCGACGTCCGCGACGCGGTGCGGCCCGAGCACCGGGACTACCTGCGCGGCCTCGCCGACGCCGGCTCCCTGCACGGCTCCGGCCCGTTCGCCGACGGCGAGCCCGGCGCCCTGCTCGTGCTGGACGCCCCCGACCGCGCCGCGCTCGACGCGCTGCTCGCCGCGGACCCGTTCGCCCGCGAGGGGCTGATCGCCCGGACCGACGTGCGCGAGTGGTCGCTCCTCATCGGCCCGTGGGCCGCGGCGGGCTGACTCAGCCCGCGTCCACCTCGGCGGCGGCGCGCCGCTCGTCGCGCCGGGACGCCGCGATGCTCGTCACCGCGGTGACGCCGAGCGTCACCACGATCACCGCGAGCGACACCCACGCCGGCAGCTCCGGCGCCCAGCCGACCGGCTCCCCGCCGTTCAGGAACGGCAGCGAGTTCTCGTGCAGCGCCTGCAGCACGAGCTTCACGCCGATGAACCCGAGGAGCACGCCCAGGCCGATGTTCAGGTAGCGCAGCCGGGTGAGCAGCCCGCCCAGCAGGAAGTACAGCTGCCGCAGCCCCATCAGGGCGAACACGTTCGCCATCAGCACCAGGTACGGCTCCTGGGTCAGCCCGAACACCGCCGGGATCGAGTCGAACGCGAACAGCAGGTCCGTCGCGCCGATCGCCACCAGCACGAGCAGCATCGGCGTCACGTGCCGGCGGCCGTCGACCCGGGCCGTCAGCCGCACCCCGTGGTACGCGTCCGTCGTGGGCAGCACCCGCTGGACCACGCGGACGAGGGCCGGCGGGCGGTAGTCCGCGGCGGACTCCTCCTCCTCGCCGACCCCCTCGCGCGCCACCTTCACGGCCGTCCACACCAGGAACGCGCCGAACAGGTAGAACACCCAGCTGAAGCTCGCGATCACCGCGGCGCCGGCCGCGATGAAGATCCCGCGGAACACCAGCGCCAGGATGATGCCGATCAGCAGCGCCGTCTGCTGGTACTGCCGCGGGACCGCGAACCGGCTCATGATCAGCAGGAACACGAACAGGTTGTCGACCGACAGCGAGTACTCGGTCAGCCAGCCGGAGACGAACTCCCCGGCCGGCTCACCGCCCCACACCGCCCAGACGACCACCGCGAACGCCAGCGCCAGCCCGACGTACACCCCCAGGTAGCGGAGGCACTCCGCGGTCGAGGGGATGTGCGGCCGCCGGCCCACCACCACGACGTCCACCAGCAGGACGGCGACGGCGAGGGCCAGCGACACGCCCCAGACGAGCGGTGAGACGTCCACGTGCGGGTCAGTGCTCCTTGTGGGTGACGGGCTCCTGGGCCTCGACCGCGGCGGGGTCCGTGGTGATCTCCGCGCGGTCGTCGCGCCGGGTCTTCGCCAGGCTCGCGATCGTGGCCACGGTGAGGGTACCGAGGATCACGAGCAGCGACAGCCAGGTCGGGATCTCCGGCGCCCACTCGATGTGCTGGCCGCCGTTGATGAACGGCAGCTCGTTCTCGTGCATCGCGTGCAGCACCAGCTTCACGCCGATGAAGGCCAGGATGAACGCGAGGCCCTTGTTCAGGTACACCAGGCGCTCCAGCAGGCCGCCGATCAGGAAGTACAGCTGGCGCAGGCCGAGCAGGGCGAACGCGTTCGCCGTGAACACGATGTACGGCTCCTGGGTCAGGCCGTAGATCGCGGGGATCGAGTCCAGCGCGAACAGGATGTCCGTGGCGCCGATGGCCACCATCACGACCAGCATCGGGGTGATGAACCGCTTGCCGTCGATCTTCGTGGTCAGGCGGTCGCTGTGGTACTCGTCCGTCGACGGCACGGCCTTCTTCAGCAGGCGGACGGCCAGGCCGTCCTTCTTCTCGCCGGCGTGCTCGATCTCGTCGGCCTCGTGCTTCTCCTTGGCCAGCTTGATGCCGGTGTACACCAGGAACGCGCCGAAGATGTAGAACACCCAGGACCAGCGCTCGATCGCCGCGGCCCCCGCGAGGATGAAGACGGTGCGCAGCACCAGCGCGATCACCACGCCGACCAGCAGCACCTTCTGCTGGAACTCCCGCGGCACCGCGAACTTCGTCATGATGATGAGGAAGACGAAGAGGTTGTCGACCGACAGGCTCTTCTCGGTCACGTACCCCGCGAAGTACTCCGTGCCGTGGTCCCAGCCCCAGACCATGCCGAGCCCGAGGCCGAAGATGATGGCGAGCGCGATGTACACCGCGGACCACGTCGCGGCCTCGCGGAACGAGGGCGCGTGCGGCGTGCGGACGTGCGCGAAGAAGTCGAACAGGACCATCGCGACGATCGCGACGCCCGTCACGACCCAGATCCACAGGTCGACAGACATAGGTGTTCCTCCGGTACGGCTGAAGAGACGGCTGAGTACCGGAGGTCTCTCCCACCCGGTCAGACCGGGCCGACGTCCCGGGTCGGCGTCAGTGACGACCGTGATGACGGGGGCGTCGTGTCGGGATACTCCCCTCCACTGCGTGCGCAAGCATAGGACACAAGTCCCGGGTGGAGCGCGCGGAGCGTGACGTGACGCGGCGTGGCGCGCGTCACGCCGTCGCGGCGTGCATCTGCCGGAGCTCCTTCTTCAG
>JAPSIJ010000324.1 GCA_031178805.1 Cellulomonas sp.
GTCACTCCAGCGCGCCGGCGCGCCACAGGGCGGCGGCGTGCTCCAGCTCCTCCGCGGTGCGCACGAGCGACCCCGCGCTGCGGGTCAGGCGGGCGGACGAGTCGTCGCCGGTGTGGTCCAGGTGGTCGGCGTCGAACGCGGCGCCCGTGCCGAGGACCCGGCAGAACGCCGCGCCGCGCTCCAGGGTCACCGCGAGGTCGCCGGTCCAGACGCCCGACAGCACCTGGTCGATCAGGTCGCGCAGCTCCTCCGGCCCCGGCGGGCTGACCACGCCGACGACGACGTGGTGCACCGGGGCGGCGTCCAGGCCGAGCCGGTACCGGTCCGCCAGCGTCCGCGGGTCGCGCCGCACCCACTCGCGGAGCACGTACAGGCGCCACAGCGTCCCGGGCAGCGTCGTCGCGGGGCTGTCCGACCACAGCGCGGCGACCACGTCGAGCCCCTCGGTCTCCACGAGCGTGACGAGGCGCTCGACCAGCGCGGGGTCGTCCTGCCCGCCGGTCCGCCCGCCGTGCACGATCGCGGCGGCGGTGGTGTGCGCCACCTCCGAGCGCAGCGCCGGGTCCATGTCGCCGGGCAGGGCGTCGGCGTCCCGCGGGTCGAGCATCGCGGGGCGCCGGAAGCGGGGTCGGGCGGAACCGGGGTCGGACGTCACCGGACGATTGTCCGCCTCCCCGCCGCCGCGCGCAGGCCGCGCCGCCGGGAGCCGGCCGGCGCGCGCGGGGCCCCCGTCAGCGGGTACGCTCCCCGCCGCACCTCGTCGCCCGGGCACGCTCCGGGTGCGCGAAGTGCCGTGCGGGTGAAAGGTGGGTACGCCTTCGACCGGCGCCCGACGACGCGCTCCGGCCGCAGGAGGATCTGCGGAGCAGCAGCAGGATCAAGGAGAAGCGTCATGTCCGAGAGCAGCGTCCGACCGGCGGGCAAGCACCCGTCGCACAACAAGGCGATCGGGCTGGCCGTCGCCGCCGCGGTCGGCGGGTTCCTGTTCGGGTTCGACTCGTCCGTCATCAACGGCGCGGTCGACGCGATCCAGGGGCAGTTCGACCTCGGGGCCACCCTGACCGGCTTCGCCGTCGCGGTCGCCCTGCTCGGCAGCGCGGTGGGCGCCTGGGCCGGCGGCAAGCTCGCCGACCACTGGGGCCGCACCCGCGTGATGGTGCTGGGCGCGGTGCTGTTCTTCGTGTCGTCGATCCTGTCCGCGATCGCGTTCAGCGTCTGGGACCTGATCATCTGGCGCGTGCTCGCCGGCGTGGGCATCGGCATCGCCTCCGTGATCGCCCCCGCCTACATCGCGGAGATCGCCCCGGCGGCCCTGCGCGGCCGGCTCGGCTCGCTGCAGCAGCTCGCCATCACGCTCGGCATCTTCGCCGCCCTGCTCTCCGACCAGCTGCTCGCCGAGTCGGCGGGCGGCGCGGCCGAGGAGCTGTGGCTGGGCTGGGAGGCCTGGCGGTGGATGTTCCTGGTCGCCGTCGTCCCCGCCGCCATCTACGGCGTGCTCGCCCTGCGCATCCCCGAGTCGCCGCGCTACCTGGTCGCGAAGGGCCGGCACGACGAGGCCGTCGCCGTCCTGACGGACGTGCTCGGCCCGGACGAGGACCCGCGCGAGCGCGTCGCCCAGATCGAGAAGACCATCGAGAAGGACAAGCAGCTCGAGGCCCAGTCCAGCCTGCGCGGCCCGCGGTTCGGCCTGCTGCCCGTCGTGTGGGTCGGCATCCTGCTGTCGGTCTTCCAGCAGTTCGTCGGCATCAACGTGATCTTCTACTACTCGACCACGCTGTGGCAGGCGGTCGGCTTCGACGAGAGCCAGTCGTTCCTGGTGTCGACGATCACCGCGGTCACCAACGTCGCCGTGACCTTCATCGCCATCGCGCTGATCGACAAGGTCGGCCGCCGGCCGATCCTGCTCACCGGCTCCGCGGGCATGACGATCTCGCTGGCCATCATGGCGCTGGCGTTCACGCAGGCGTCCGGCTCGGGCGAGGACGTCTCCCTGCCCTCCCCGTGGGGCCCGGTCGCGCTGGTGGCCGCCAACGCGTTCGTCGTGTTCTTCGGCGCCTCGTGGGGCCCGCTGGTGTGGGTGCTGCTCGGCGAGATGTTCCCGAACCGGATCCGCGCCGCCGCCCTCGGCGTCGCCGCGGCCGCGCAGTGGATCGCCAACTTCCTGATCACGGTGTCGTTCCCGCCGATGCTCGACGCGTTCGGCGCGACGGGGCCGTACCTGATGTACGCGATCTTCGCCGCCCTGTCCTTCGTGTTCGTGCTCGGCAAGGTCCCCGAGACCAAGGGTGTCGAGCTGGAGGACATGGAGAACCTGCCCCCGGCGCGGCAGCGGCGCGCCCGCGCCTGACCCCGCGGTTTGCCCCCGGCCGAGCCCCTCGCGGAAACTACGCGGGGGGCTCGGTCGTTGGACCCGACGGCCGACGGGAAGCCGGTCACCGCTCGAAGGGACGCCGTACCGTGGGAACGCCGCACCAGCACACGCCCGCCGCGCACGCCGCGGGGGTGACCCGGTGACCGCGCTCGCCGCGCAGGACGTCTGGGCCGGCTACGGCGGCGCCCCCGTGCTCGCGGGCGCGAGCCTGTCGGTCGCCCCGGGCGAGACCGTCGGCCTGATCGGGCGCTCCGGCGCCGGCAAGTCCACGCTGGTGCAGGTGCTGCTCGGCAAGCACAAGACCACCCAGGGCCGCGCCACCTACGGCGGCCGCCCGGTGGCGAGGATGTCCCGCAAGGAGGCCAAGGCCTTCCGGTCCGTCGTGCGCGCCGTGCACCAGGACGGCCTCTCCGGCGCCGACCCCCGGGCCTCGGTGGAGAAGCTGCTCGCCGGCACGCTGAACGACGCCCGCAAGGCCGGCCGCGCCACCGGCCAGGAGCCCGCCGACGTGCTCGCCCGGGTCGGGCTCGAGCCGCGGTACCTCGGCCGCACCCTGTACTCGCTGTCCGGCGGCGAGCGGCAGCGCGTCGTGCTCGCCGACGCGCTGGCCACCCGGCCGGAGATCCTGCTCCTCGACGAGCCCGCCACCGCGCTCGACCCCGCCCTGCGGGACGCCGTCGCCGACCAGGTCGCCGGGCTCGCGGAGACCGGTGTCGGCCTGCTCGTCGTGTCGCACGACCTGCGGCTGGTCGACCGGCTCGCCACGACCGTGCACGTGCTCGGCGAGGGCCGGGTCGTGGAGTCCGGGCCGCTGCGGACGCTGCTGTCCGCGCCGCAGCACGAGGAGACGCGGGCGCTCGCCGAGGCGTTCCCGGAGGCGGTCGCCTCCTTCCGCTGACGCTGCGGACGGCGCGGCGGCGCCGGTGCGTCGCCGAGTGCCGCGTCGGCCCTACGTCCCCGCGGAAAGCGCTTGCCAGACGCGGCGGCGGCGTGCCACGATCGGGGCACGGACGGACCGCCGCACCCGTCCGGGACCCTTCGTGACCCCGGACCCCAGGAGGCACCGATGCCCCCCGTCGCACTCGTCACCGGCGGCAGCCGAGGCATCG
>JAPSIJ010000325.1 GCA_031178805.1 Cellulomonas sp.
CGCTGCGCGAGCGACAGCGGGGTCTGGCCGCCGAGCTGGACGATGATGCCGGCGACCGGCCCGGCGGCCTTCTCGGCCTCGTAGACCTCCAGGACGTCCTCGAACGTCAGCGGCTCGAAGTACAGCCGGTCCGCGGTGTCGTAGTCCGTCGAGACGGTCTCGGGGTTGCAGTTGACCATCACGGTCTCGTACTCGCCCTTGAGCGCCAGCGTGGCGTGCACGCAGGAGTAGTCGAACTCGATGCCCTGGCCGATCCGGTTCGGGCCGGAGCCGAGGATCAGCACCGCGGGCCGCTCGCGCGGGGCGACCTCGGTCTCCTCGTCGTACGCCGAGTAGTGGTACGGCGTGCGCGCGGCGAACTCGGCGGCGCAGGTGTCGACGGTCTTGTAGACCGGGCGGACGCCGAGGGCGTGCCGCACCTCGCGGGCGACGTCCTCGCCGATCCCCCGCAGCGACGCGACCTGCACGTCGGAGAGGCCGTGCCGCTTGGCGCGGGCCAGCACCGACCGGGTGAGCTCCGGGGCGGCGGCCGTCTCCGCGGCGACCTCGTTGACCAGCGCGAGCTGGTCCAGGAACCACGGGTCGATGCCGGTGCGGGCGTAGACCTCGTCCACCGAGACGCCGGCGCGCAGCACCTGCTGCACGTCCACGAGGCGGTGCTCGGTCGGGGTGGAGATCGTCGCGACCAGCGCGTCCAGCGCCTCGCCGGTGAGCGCCTCGCCGTCCCAGTGGAACGTCGAGCCCTTGCGGTCGATGGACCGCATGGCCTTGCCGAGCGCCTCGGTGAAGTTGCGGCCCATCGCCATGGCCTCGCCGACGGACTTCATCGTGGTGGTCAGCGTCGGGTCGGCGGCCGGGAACTTCTCGAACGCGAACCGCGGCACCTTGACCACGACGTAGTCGAGCGTCGGCTCGAACGACGCCGGCGTGGAGCCGGTGATGTCGTTCGGGATCTCGTCCAGGGTGTAGCCGACGGCCAGGCGCGCGGCGATCTTGGCGATCGGGAAGCCGGTGGCCTTCGACGCCAGCGCCGAGGACCGGGACACCCGGGGGTTCATCTCGATGACGATGATCCGGCCGGTGTCCGGGTGCACCGCGAACTGGATGTTGCAGCCGCCGGTGTCCACGCCGACCTCGCGGATGACCGCGATGCCGATGTCGCGCATCCGCTGGTACTCGCGGTCGGTCAGGGTCAGCGCGGGCGCCACCGTGACGGAGTCGCCGGTGTGCACGCCGACCGGGTCGACGTTCTCGATGGAGCAGACGACCACGACGTTGTCGTGCTTGTCGCGCATCAGCTCGAGCTCGTACTCCTTCCAGCCGAGGATCGACTCCTCCAGGAGCACCTCGGTGGTCGGCGAGTAGTGCAGGCCCTGGCCGACGATCCGGCGCAGGTCGGTCTCGTCGTACGCGATGCCGGACCCGAGGCCGCCCATGGTGAACGACGGGCGCACGACCACCGGGTAGCCGAGGTCCTCGACGGCGCCGAGGGCGTCGTCGAGCGTGTGCACGATCGCCGAGCGGGCGGACTCGCCGCCGCAGACCTCGACGACCTGCTTGAACTGCTCGCGGTCCTCGCCCTTCTGGATGGCGGGGATGTTCGCGCCGATCAGCTCGACGCCGTACTGCTCGAGGACGCCGGCCTCGTCCAGGGCGATCGCCGCGTTCAGCGCGGTCTGCCCGCCGAGGGTGGGCAGGATCGCGTCCGGGCGCTCCTTGGCGATGATCGAGGTCAGCACCTCGGTGGTGATCGGCTCGACGTAGGTGGCGTCGGCGAACTCCGGGTCGGTCATGATCGTGGCCGGGTTGGAGTTGACCAGGACGACCCGCAGGCCCTCCTCCTTCAGGACCCGGCACGCCTGGGTGCCGGAGTAGTCGAACTCGGCGGCCTGGCCGATGACGATCGGGCCGGAGCCGATGACGAGGACGCTGGAGATGTCGGTGCGGCGAGGCATCAGGCGCCGGCTCCCTTCGGGGTCGCGGGGTCGGTGGCCTGGCCGGCGGCGGCCGCGCCCTCCTCGGGCGCGCGCATCAGGTCCAGGAACCGGTCGAACAGGTACGCGGCGTCGTGCGGGCCGGCCGCGGCCTCCGGGTGGTACTGCACGGAGAACGCCGGCAGGTCGAGCGCCGCGAGGCCCTCCACCACGTCGTCGTTCAGGTCCACGTGCGACACCGTGACGCGGCCGTAGCGGCCGCCGTCGTGCGGGGCCACGGAGACCTCGTCCAGGGGCGCGTCGACGGCGAAGCCGTGGTTGTGCGCGGTGATCTCCACCCGGCCGGTGGCGCGGTCGAGCACCGGCTGGTTCACGCCGCGGTGCCCGTAGCCGAGCTTGTACGTGCCGTAGCCGAGCGCCCGGCCGAACAGCTGGTTGCCGTAGCAGATGCCGAAGAACGGGATCCTGCGGTCCAGCACCTCGCGGAGCAGCTCCACCTCGTGCGTCGCGGCCGCGGGGTCGCCCGGGCCGTTCGAGAAGAACACCCCGTCCGGCGCCGTGGCGAGCACGTCGTCGATCGTGGACAGCGCGGGCAGCACGTGCACCTCGATGCCGCGCTCGGCCATCCGGTGCGGGGTCATCGACTTGATGCCGAGGTCCACCGCGGCGACGCGCGCCACCGGCTCGGCCAGCCGCTCGCCGTCCGGCCCGAGCGCGGGCACGACGTACGCGGCGTCCGTGGACACCTCGCCGGCCAGGTCGGCGCCGGCCATCTGCGGGCGGTCCCGCACCTCGGCGACCAGGTCCTGCGCCGCGCGCGGCCGGCCGGCGTCGTCCAGCAGCGCGTCGCCGGACACGATCGCGGCGCGCATCACGCCGCGCTCGCGCAGGTGCCGGGTCAGCGCGCGGGTGTCGATGCCGGCGATGCCGACGACCCCCTGCGCCGCGAGCTCCTCGTCCAGCGTCCGGGCCGAGCGCCAGCTCGACGCGCGGCGCGCGGGGTCGCGCACCACGTAGCCGGACACCCAGATCCGCCCGGACTCGGGGTCCTCGTCGTTCACGCCGGTGTTGCCGACGTGCGGCGCCGTCATCACGACGATCTGGCGGTGGTAGCTGGGGTCGGTCAGCGTCTCCTGGTAGCCGGTCATCCCGGTGTTGAAGACGATCTCGCCCCACGTCGTGCCGGTGGCCCCGTAGGCGTCGCCGGCGAACGTCCGCCCGTCCTCCAGGACCAGCAGTGCGTCCGTCATCGTGTCTCCTCCGGCCCGCTCGCGGCGGGCGTCGTGCCGATCAGTTCCAGGGTGGCCGTGCGCAGGGTCTCCGCCTCGTGGGCGTGCCGCAGCCGCAGGCCGGTGTCGAGGCCGCGGTCGTCCAGCGCGGGGTCCGGGGCCCAGGTGAGGACCACCAGCCCGTCGCCGCCGACGACCTTGCCGGCCATGCCGCCGGAGGTGCCCACCGCGCGCAGCGCCGCGCGCGGGACGAACACGTCCGGCGCGCCTCGTCGTCGCACCACCACGCCCGCGTCGCGGACCTGCACCGTGGCGG
>JAPSIJ010000326.1 GCA_031178805.1 Cellulomonas sp.
CAGACGGTGCACGTCGACGGCGCGGTGCTGGACTACGTCGCGCGGCTGGTCGAGGGCACCCGCGAGGACCCGCAGACGGCGCTGGGCGCGAGCGTGCGCGGCGGGCTCGCCCTGGTGCGCTGCGCCCGGGTGCAGGCCGCCGCCGCGGGCCGGCCCTACGTGATCCCGGACGACATCAAGGAGCTCGCGGTGCCGGTGCTCGCGCACCGCCTGGTGCTGGACCCGGAGGCCGACTTCCTCGGCGCCACCACGACCCAGGTCGTCGAGCGCGTGCTGTCCGCGACCCCGCCGCCGGTGGCGCGCGCGTGAGTCGTGGGGTCGTGACGGTCGAGTGCCGGGGCGTGTCGTGAGGCGGTCGCGCACCCGGCTGTCGGGCGTGGGCTGGGGTGCGGGGCTGCTGGGTGCGGCCGCCGCGGTCGCCGGCGTGCTGCTCGGCTGGGTGGAGCTGGCGTCGGCGGGCGCCGTCGGCGTGGCCGCGGTGCTGGTCGCCGTGGCGATGACGTGGGGCCGGCTGCCGCACGACGTCCGCCTGGACCTCGCGGACCGGCGCGTGCGCGTGGGGGAGCGGGCGTTCGGCGGCGTGGTGGTGTCCGCGCCGAGCGGCCGCCGGACCCGCGCGGTGCGCCTGGAGCTGCAGGTGGGCGCGGGCCGCGCCGAGCTGGAGGTGCCGGCGCTGGGCCCCGGCGAGGAGCACGAGGAGCTGTTCGCCGTCCCGACGGACCGCCGCGCGGTCGTCACGGTCGGCCCCGTGCGCGCCGTCCGCGGCGACCCGCTGGGCATCGCCGTGCGGCACGCCGTGACCACCGGCTCCGAGGAGCTGTACGTGCACCCGCGCGTCGTCATGCTGACCGGCGCCGACGCCGGCCTGCTGCGCGACCTGGAGGGCGGCGCGACCCGCGACCTGTCGGACATGGACCTGGCGTTCCACGCGCTGCGCGACTACGTGGTCGGCGACGACCGCCGCTCGATCCACTGGCGCACCACCGCCCGCCGCGGCGAGCTCACGGTCAAGCAGTACGAGGACACCCGCCGGACGCAGACGGCCATCGCGCTCGCGACCGACCCGCGCGACTACCGGCACGGCGAGGACGACGCGGAGCTCGAGCTCGCCGTCAGCGTCGTCGCCTCGGTGGGCGTGCGCGTGCTGTCGGAGGAGCACCCGCTGGAGGTGCTCGCCGGCTCCGGCCGCGTCCGCACGACCGCGCGCCGGCCGTTCCTCGACGACTGCTCGGCCATCGCCTGCGGTCCGGAGGGCACCGGCTCGCGCCTGCTGGGCCGCCGGGTCGCCCGCGAGGCGCCCGACGTGACGCTGGCCTTCCTGGTCACCGGCTCCGTGGTCCCGGACGCCGACCTGCGCGCCGCCGCGCGGCACGTGCCCGAGGGCACCCGCACGCTGGTGATCAGCTGCGTGCCCGGCGCCGAGGTCGAGGTGCGCACCCAGCGCACCCTGAGCCTCGTGCGGCTCGGCCGCCTCGACGACCTGCCCCGCGCCCTCCGTCTGGCGGCCGCCGCATGAGCACGACCACCACCGACCGCCGCACCGCCCCGGTCGACGCGCCCGCGCCCCCGGCGCCGCCGTCGTCGGGCTCCCGCCGGCGCACCGGCGGCTCCGGCAGCCCGGCCGGCGCCGAGCGGCGCCCCCGCGGCATCCCGCGCGGTCTGCCGGGCGTCGTCGACGGCCTGGTCCTCGGCCTGGCGGTGCTCGCCGCCCTGACCCCGCTGCTGCCCGTCTACGGCGGCACCGTCCTGCTCGTCCCGGCGCTGGGCGGCGTGCTCGTCGGCGTGGCCGTGGCCGTGCTGTCCGCCTGGGCCCGCTGGTCCACCCCCGTCACCACCGCCGTGCTCGTCGCGGCGACCGTGCTCGCCGGCGGGCCGCTGGCCACCCCGGACGACGCGCTCGGCGGCGTCCTGCCGACCCCGGCCTCCGTGGTCGCGGTGCTGCGCGGCTCCGCGCTCGGCTGGAAGGACGTGCTGACCCTCCAGCCGCCGCTCGGCGGGTCCGGCTGGCTGCTGGTCCCGCCGTACCTGCTCGCGGTCGTCGGCGCCGGCGTCGCGGTCCGCGTGGCCCTCGGCCGCAGCCGCGGGGCCCCGGCCGCCGCGCTCGTCCCGCCCGTGGTGCTCGCCGCCGCCGTGCTGCTCGGTACGCACACCACCGTCGCGCCCGTGGCCGTCGGCACGGCCACCGCCGCGGTCCTGCTGGTGTGGGCGTCCTGGCGGGCCGGCCGGCTCCGGCTGCGCCGCCCCGTCGCGCTGCTGCTGCTCGTCGGGCTCGCGGCCGGCGCCGGTCTCGGCACCGGCGCCGTGGTCGGCGACCAGCGCGACCGGTACGTGCTGCGCGACGCGCTGATCCCGCCGTTCGACCCCCGCGACTACCCGAGCCCGCTGTCGGCGTTCCGCGCCTACGTGAAGGACGACGACACCGTCGAGCTGTTCCGGGTGCAGGGGCTGCCCGAGGGTGCCCGCGTCCGGCTCGCCACCTTCGACCGGTTCGACGGCGTGGTGTGGAACGTGGCCGGCGACGGCTCGTCCCGCGCGTCGGGCGAGTTCCGCCGGGTCGGCGAGACGGTCAGCGAGGAGGCCGCCGCGCGCGCCGCCGCGGTCGGCGCGTCCGGCGACGGCGGCACCCGCGTGGACGTCGAGGTGCAGGTCGCCGAGCTCGGCGGCGTCTGGCTGCCCACGGTCGGCGAGGCGGCGTCCGTGCGGTTCGGCGACGCCGACGCGCAGTCCCGTCTCCGGTTCAACGACGCCACGGGGGCGGCCGTGCTCACCGGCGGCCTGGACGCCGGCCTCACCTACACGCTCGACGCCGTGATCCCCGCCGAGCCGGACGACGAGCGGATCGGCTCCGCGGCGGGCCGCGACCTCGACCTGCCCGAGCCGCAGGCGGTGCCGGACGCCGTCGTGGCCGCCGCGTCCGACGCGGTGCGCGACGCCGAGACGCCGGTCCAGGTCGCGCGGGCGCTGGAGCAGGCCCTGCACGAGGGCGGGTTCTTCTCGCACGGCCTCGAGGACCAGGGCGACTACCCGTCCCTGTCCGGGCACGGCGCGGACCGGGTGGCGACGCTGCTCGGCGGTGACCTGATGGTCGGCGACGACGAGCAGTACGCCTCCGCGATGGCGCTGATGGCCCGCGAGATGGGGCTGCCGTCGCGCGTCGTCATGGGCTTCGCGCCCGGTGAGGACGAGGCCGCGGAGGACACCGCGGCGGCGGCCGAGGCGGACCCCGCCGAGCCGGTCGTGGTCACCGGCGCGGACGTCACCGCCTGGGTGGAGATCGCGTTCGAGGGCTACGGCTGGGTCACGTTCGACCCGACGCCGCCCGAGAGCCAGACCCCGCAGGACGAGACCGACACCAGCCAGGCGGACCCCGAGCCGCAGGTCGCCCAGCCGCCGCCCCCGCCGCCGGACCCGGTCGTGCCCCCGGAGGACGACACCGACCAGCCGCAGACCCGCGACGGCGAGGACGGC
>JAPSIJ010000327.1 GCA_031178805.1 Cellulomonas sp.
CTGCTCGCCCAGACGCAGCGGTGGCTGGGCAGCCACCTCGACGAGCTGACCGTCGCCGCGGGCGAGGCCACCCGGCACGCCGGCGTCGTGGACCGCTGGGGCGCCCGCCTCGCCGGCCTGCTGACCGCCGGGGGCCGTGTCCTGGCCGTCGGCAACGGCGGCAGCGCCGCGGAGGCCCAGCACTTCACCGCCGAGCTCGTGGGGCGCTTCGTCGACGACCGGCAGCCCCTCGCCGCCGTCTGCCTCTCCGCCGAGACCTCCAGCGTGACCGCGATCGCCAACGACTACGGCATCGAGGAGGTCTTCGCCCGCCAGGTCCAGGCCCACGGCAGGCCCGGCGACGTGCTCGTGGTCCTCTCCACGAGCGGGCGCAGCCCCAACGTGCTCGCCGCCGCGCAGCGCGCCCGGGAGCACGGGCTGGACGTGTGGGCGCTGACCGGACCCGGCCCCAACCCGCTGGCCGAGCTCGCCGACGAGGTGCTGACCGTCGCCGCGCCCAGCACCTCGGTGATCCAGGAAGTCCACCTCATGCTGCTGCACGCGGTGTGCGCCGCCGTCGACGCCCGGCTGGCCCCGCGGCCCGGCGACGAGCTGCTCGTCCCGCCCGCCGGGGAGGCGGCAGGGGAGCCCGCCGACGAGGAGCCGGCGACCGTGCGGGCGGGGGTCGCATGAGCGCCGCCCGGATCGTCGTCGTCGGCGACGCCCTGCTCGACCGCGACGTCGCCGGCACCTCCACGCGCCTGAGCCCGGACGCGCCCGTGCCGGTCGTCGACGTCGACGACGTGTTCGCCAGCCCGGGCGGGGCGGGGCTGGCCGCGCTGCTGTGCGCCGAGCCGCCCGCGGTCGGCTCCGTCCCGGCGGAGGTCTCCGTGACCCTGCTGGCGCCCGTGGCCGCGGACGCCGCCGGCCACGAGCTCGCCGCCGCCCTCGGGGACGTCGCCCTCGAGCGGCTCGGCCACGAGGGCGGGACCCGCACCAAGACCCGCGTGCGCAGCGCCGGGCAGACGCTCCTGCGCGTCGACGAGGGCGGGCCGGGCACCCCGGTCGGCGTCTCGGCCGCGCACGTGGCCGCCGTCCTGGCCGGCGCCGACGCCGTGCTCGTCTCCGACTACGGGGGAGGCGTCACCCGTGACCCGGCCGTGCGGGCCGCGCTCGAGGAGCACGCCCGCACCGGCACGGTCGTGTGGGACCCGCACCCCCGCGGCGGCGAGCCCGTCCCCGGGTGCGCGCTCGTGACCCCCAACGCCGCCGAGGCCGCCGGCGCCCTCGACGGCGCCGGGCCCCGGGAGCTCGCGGGGGCGCTGCGCCGCCGCTGGAGCGCCCGCGCCGTGGCCGTCACCGCCGGCGCGGAGGGCGCCTACCTGGCGTCCGCCGCCGGCACCGAGCTGCTCCCGGCCGCACCCGTGCGCAACACGGACCCGTGCGGGGCCGGTGACCGCTTCGCCTCCGCGGCCGCCCTCGCCCTCGGCGGCGGCGCGGACGTGACCGCCGCCGTGGAGACCGCGGTCGAGGCCGCCGGGCAGTGGGTCGCGGCCGGCGGGGCGGCCACGTACCGCACCCGCCGCGCCGCCGGCACCCGGCAGCGCCCCGGGCTGCACCCCGGGGCCGAGCGGCTGCCGCGCGAGGTCCAGGACCTGCTCGCCGAGGTCCGGGCCCGGGGCGGGACCGTGGTGGCCACCGGCGGGTGCTTCGACGTGCTGCACGCCGGGCACATCGCCTCCCTCGACGCCGCCCGCCGGCTCGGCGACGCCCTGGTGGTGCTGCTCAACTCCGACGGGTCCGTGCGCCGGCTCAAGGGCCCGGGCCGCCCCGTCGTGGGCCAGGGCGACCGCGCCCGGGTGCTCGCGGCCCTGCGCAGCGTCGACGCGGTCGTCGTCTTCGACGAGGACGACCCGCGCGCCGCGCTGAACCTGCTGCGCCCGGACGTGTGGGTCAAGGGCGGGGACTACACCCCCGAGCAGCTGCCCGAGGCCGCCGACGTGCGCAGCTGGGGCGGGGAGGTCACCGTCCTGCCCTACCTCTCCGGCCGGTCCACGACCGCGATCCTGCAGCGGGCCGGCCGTGAGCGCTGAGCCCCGCCGCGCGGCGACCGTGGACCCGGCGACGGTCGGGCCCGGCGACGTCCTCGTGCTGCGCGCGCTCGGCCTCGGCGACGCCCTCGCCGGCGTGGCCCCCCTGCGGGGCGTGCGCCGGATGCTGCCGGGCCACCGGCTGGTCCTCGCCGCCCCCGAGGGGATCGGGACCTGGCTCGCCGAGCTCGGCGTCGTCGACGCCGTGCTGCCCACGGCGGGCCTCGAGCCGCTGCCGGAGCTGCCCGGCGGGCACGTGGCCGTCAACCTGCACGGCCGCGGGCCGCGCAGCCACGAGCTCCTGCTCGCCACCCGCCCGCAGCGGCTCGTCGCGTTCGCCGCGGCCGGCCACGACGGGCCGGCGTGGCGGGCCGACGAGCACGAGGTGCGGCGCTGGTGCCGGCTGGTGGACGCGGCCGGCGGGGCCTGCGGGCCCGAGGACCTGCGGCTGCGCCCGCACGTGCCGGCGCCCGAGGGCGCACCCGTGGTGCTCCACCCCGGGGCGGCCTCGGCCTCCCGCCGCTGGCCCGCCGCGCGCTGGCGCCGCGTCGCCGAGGCCCTCGCCGCCGACGGCCACCGCATCCTCGTCACCGGGTCCCCGGCCGAGGCCGGGCTCGCCGCCGCCGTGGCCGACGGCCTGGGCGCCGCCGAGAACGTCTGCGGCGCACTGTCCCTCGCGGAGCTCGCCGCGGCCGTCGGGGCCGCCGCCGCCGTGCTGAGCACGGACACCGGCGTCGCCCACGTGGCCACCGCCCTGGCGGTGCGCTCCGTGGTGCTCTTCGGCCCCACCCCGCCCGCCTGGTGGGGACCCGCCGTGGACCACGAGCTGCACACCGTGCTGTGGCACGGGGACCCGACCGCGGACGCGTGGGGCGACCCCCACGCGGACGTGCTCGACGAGCGCCTGGCCGCCGTGACCGTGGCCGAGGTCCTCGCCGCCGCCCGGGCCCAGCTGGCCCGCCCCGCCCCGGTCCGCGCCGGTCCCTGACCGCCGGGCCCGAAGACCTGCCCGCCCGCTGGAAGATCCCGCCCGCCCGAGACCCTGCCCGTTCGACCCCGAGGAGCACCGTGAACCCCACGACAGACGCGACCACCACCCCCGGCGCCGGCCGCCCCGTCCGCCGGGCGGTCGTGACCGGCGGCGCCGGCTTCCTCGGCAGCCACCTGTGCACCGAGCTGCGCCGGCGCGAGGTGGAGGTCGTCTGCCTCGACAACTTCCTCACCGGCTCCGCCGCCAACATCGAGCACCTCGTGGGCGACCCCGGCTTCCGGCTGGTCCAGTGCGACGTCACCGACTACGTGCACGTGCCCGGCGACGTGGACCTGGTGCTGCACTTCGCGTCCCCGGCCTCCCCGATCGACTACCTCAAGCTGCCCATCCACACCC